>JAZDPI010000112.1:0-16584 GCA_043797775.1 Candidatus Eiseniibacteriota bacterium | reverse complement strand
CGACAGGCAGACGGGGAAAAGCGCCATCGCAATCGACACCATTATTAATCAGAAGGGACAAAATCTCTACTGCATCTACGTGGCCATCGGCCAGAAAGAATCCACCGTCGCTCGCGTCGTGACCATCCTCGAAGAGCACGGAGCCATGGAACACACCACCGTCGTAGTGGCAACCGCGAGTGAGCCTGCTCCCATGCTGTACATCGCTCCCTACACCGGCTGTGCGATGGGTGAAGAGTTTCTTCACGCGGGCAAGGATGTTCTTGTGATATACGACGACCTCTCGAAGCACGCGCAGGCCTACCGGCAGCTCTCGTTGCTCCTGAGAAGGCCTCCGGGCAGAGAGGCGTATCCGGGCGACATCTTCTACCTGCATTCGCGACTGCTCGAACGTTCTGCAAAGCTCTCGGATGAGCTGGGCGGTGGTTCGCTCACGGCCATTCCGATCATCGAGACCCAGGCGGGAGACGTTTCGGCCTACATCCCCACAAACGTGATCTCAATCACGGACGGCCAGATCTACCTGGAAGGGGATCTGTTCTACGCGGGCATCAGACCGGCCATCAACGTGGGCATCTCTGTCTCGCGAGTCGGCGGGAAGGCGCAGACAAAGGCCATGAGAAAAGTTGCAGGACGGCTGAGGCTCGATTTGGCCCAGTACTACGAGCTCGCGGCCTTCGCACAGTTCGGTTCCGATCTGGACAAGGTGACCGTTGCGCAACTTGCGAGAGGGCAGAGAGTGGTGGAGGTATTGAAACAGCCCCAGTACGAGCCGATGGCGCTGGAGAAGCAGATAGCAGTCATATACGCTGCCGTGAACGGATACCTGGACGAGATCCCCGTCGAGGCCGTCAAGGAGTTCGAGAAAGACTTCCTGGCGGGGATGGAGAACGAGTATCCGGACGTTCTTCACGAGATCAGGCAGACGAAGGACCTTTCCCAGGCTGCGGAGAAGGAACTCGAGAAGGCCGTGAAGGCGTTTGCCGGCAAGTTCAAGACCAACCTCGCCTCTGCGGCGGAGACGCGGTAGTCCGCGTGGCGGTACGGGTGTCGGATGCAGACTCTGCGTGACATAAGACGGCGCATACGAAGCGTGCAGAGCACAAGGCAGATCGCCCGCGCGATGGAGATGGTTTCCGCGGCGAGGCTCAAGCGTGCACAGGCGCGCGTTCTGACGGCGAGACCCTACGCGGAGAAGATGGAGACCGTGGTGAGAAAAGTCTGCGCTGCGAGCGCTGAGACAGTCCACCCGTTTCTCGCGTCTCGCGACGTGAAGTCGCTGGGCGTCTGCGTCTTGACATCCGACAGGGGACTCTGTGGTGCGTTCAACTCGAACGTGATTCGGCGCGCCGAGGAGTTCGCCGAGGAGAGACGAGGTGCAAGCGGACGACCGGCGGTTCAGTTCCTGCCCGTCGGCAGGAAGGCTTTTCTTCACTTCAGGAAGGTGGAGAAGCGGCTCAAGTGTTTTGTTCCCGAGCTCGGCGCGTTTGCCGAGGCGGCGAAGGCAAGAGGACTCACTTCCGGGTTGGTCAACCTCTATCTCTGCGGCGAGCTTGACGAGACATGGCTTGTCTACACGCATTTCGTCTCCTCGGGTTCGCGCCGCATCAGCGTGGAAAGGCTACTGCCCGTCGATGTGGGGGAGAAGGAGGGAGTGGCCCAGGGATACGGATACATATTCGAGCCCCCGGCCCGGCGGCTCATGGACGAGCTCTTGCCGAGATATGTGGGCATGAAGGTTTTCATGTGTATGGCAGATTCGTGTGCTTCCGAGCATTCTGCCCGCATGATAGCAATGAGTTTTGCCACCAAGAACGCCGATGACATGACGTACGACCTTACCCTGCTCCGCAACAGGGCGAGGCAGGCATCCATAACCAAGGAGATCGCAGACATCGTCGGGACGGCAGAAGTGCTGAGGTAGTCGAGAGAAAACGCGGCCGGCACAAGAGGGGATAACCAGTAGAAGCGAGAAGTTTTGAGGAGGTTCCATGGCAGAGACAGGGACTGCTGGCAAGAAGGACGGACGATACGGGAAGATCGTTCAGGTGATCGGCCCCACGGTTGACGTGCAGTTTGAGGGAGGGGAACTTCCAGAAATATACAACGCTATCAAGGTGACCGACGAAACGAGAGAGATAGACCTCACTCTCGAAGTCGCCCTCCACATGGGTGACAACACCGTACGCTCCGTGGCCATGGCTTCTACGGACGGTCTTGTGCGGGGGATGAAAGTCCTCGACACCGGGGGACCAATCACCGTTCCCGTCGGGAAACAGACGCTGGGGCGTGTTTTTAACCTTATCGGGGACACCATTGACCTTCTCGGGCCCATTCCTCATCCGGAGAAGCAATACCCCATTCACAGGCCCCCACCCTCGTTTGAGGACCAGGAGACCAAGACTTCAGTGTTCGAGACCGGAATCAAGGTGATTGATCTTCTGGCACCCTATTCGAGAGGCGGGAAGATCGGTCTTTTTGGCGGTGCGGGCCTCGGCAAGACGGTCATTCTGATGGAGCTCATCAGGAACATCGCGACCGAACACGGCGGCTACTCGGTGTTCGCAGGCGTGGGTGAGAGAACGAGAGAGGGGAATGATCTCTGGCTCGACATGAAGGCCTCGGGGGTCATCGCGAAAACCGTGCTCGTGTTCGGGCAGATGAACGAGCCTCCGGGAGCCAGGCTGCGAGTCGGACTCGCCGGGGTGACGATGGCCGAGTACTTCCGGGACGAAGAGAACCAGGACGTCCTCCTCTTCATAGACAACATATTCCGCTTTGTTCAGGCAGGCTCCGAGGTGTCGGCGCTTCTTGGACGACTGCCTTCCGCGGTGGGTTATCAGCCGACTCTGGGCACGGAGATGGGAGAGCTTCAGGAGAGGATTGCCTCCACGAAAACCGGTTCCATCACATCTGTGCAGGCCATCTACGTTCCCGCGGACGACCTGACCGACCCTGCTCCGGCAACTGCCTTCTCTCATCTGGATGCGACGACGGTTCTCTCGAGGAAGATCTCGGAGCTGGGAATCTACCCGGCCGTCGACCCTCTTGACTCGACGTCCAGGATTCTCGATCCCAGAGTGATCGGGGAAAGGCACTACGACGTTGCGCGGTCCGTTCAGAAGGTGCTTCAACGCTACAAAGATCTCCAAGATATCATTGCAATTCTGGGAATCGACGAGCTGTCGGAAGAGGATAGGGTGACGGTTACAAGAGCCCGCAAGATACAGAAGTACTTGTCTCAGCCGTTCTTCGTGGCGGAGGCGTTCACCGGACGAGAGGGCAGGTACGTGAAGATCGAAGACACGGTGAAGGGGTTCGAGGAAATACTCGCCGGAAAACACGACGACGTGCCGGAGGCCGCATTCTACATGGTAGGAACGATAGAAGAAGTGCTCGAACAGGCCGAGCAAATGAGAAAGCGAACCGAGGCGGCGTGAGACGTGGAAGTGGTACACACTTGTGACTCTGTGAGATCGTGCGCGGCGCACGGGACGAGCCAAGCATGAGCGATGTGTTTCAGCTCAGGATATTGACGTTGGAAAAGGTGGTGTTCGAGGGGGAAGTTGTGTCCATGGTGGCCCCTGGCTCGGAGGGGTACTTTGGTGTGCTTGCGCATCACGCCCCTCTCATCGCTACGCTTGCACCGGGCAAGCTGGCCGTCAGGCACGAAGGAGGTGGGGAGTTTCTGTATGCCGTGAGCGGCGGTTTTCTTGAGGTATCGGGGAACGGGGCGATTGTCCTGGCGGACAGTGTGGAAAAAGCCTGTGACATCGATCCCGAGAGAGCCGAGGCGGCGAAAGGCAGGGCTCTCGAGAGACTTCGCACCAGGGAAGAGGAAGTCGATGTCGCGAGAGCAGAGGCCGCTCTTGCGAGGGCCCTCAACAGGCTCAGAGTGTATCAATCTCAGCTTCGCGGCTGACCAGTAACCTTCCTGAAGGCGTAAGTGTGCTCGGGCACGAGCGCACCCGCTGTGCTCGGCCCCAAGTGCATCCGCGCGCGAGGAACCCTTGCTCATTCTGGGAATCGAGACTTCGTGTGACGACACTGCGGCGGCCGTCGTGGACTGCGGAGACGCGGCATTCCCTGCTGCGTGGCCCGGCCCCGTGAGGACGCTCTCCAGCATCGTTTCCTCTCAGGCGATTCACAAACTCTACGGCGGCGTCGTACCCGAGATCGCGTCGCGGCAGCACATTCAGCTCATCGTTCCGACGGTACAGACCGCCTTGAACGAGGCAGGCGTCAGCGTGGGAGGAATAGACGGTGTCGCTGTCACCAAAGGCCCCGGGCTCATCGGTTCTCTGCTTGTAGGTTTGTGCTTTGCGAAGGCGCTCTCCTATGCCGCAGAAAAGCCGTTCGTGGGCGTCAATCACGTAGAGGCTCATCTGTTCGCAGCGAGGGCGGAGACCGACGATCTGGTGCCGCCTTTTGTCGGACTCTGTGTGTCGGGCGGTCACACTGAGCTCGTTCACGTCAAGGCCTTTGGGGATTATGAGCTTGTGGGCTCGACCGTGGATGACGCTGCGGGCGAGGCGATGGACAAGGTTGCCAAGATGATGGGGCTCGGCTTTCCCGGCGGTCCGGAGATCGAGGCTCTGGCGCGCCGCGGGAACGCCAGCATCAATTTCCCGAAGGCGAAGCTGAAACGCAGCGGTTACGACATGAGCTTTAGCGGCATAAAGACGGCGGTGAAGTACTTCCTGGAACAGAACTCTCCGGCGAGCGAGAGACTGAGAGCCGACGTTGCCGCGTCCTTCCAGAAGGCGGTCGTGGACGCGCTCGTAGAGAAGTTCGCCGGGGCGTGTCGCTCGAACAAAGTCGAGCGAGCCGTGCTTGCCGGTGGCGTTGCCTGCAATGCCGGGCTCAGAGAGGCGGCAAGCGCTGCCTGTCATGAGCTGGGCGTGCGGCTTTTCGTTCCCAGTCCTACTCTTTGTTCTGACAACGCCGTCATGGTCGCCGTCGCCGGTTCCATGCGACTTGCGGCGGGCGAGAAATCACCCCTCAGTCAGCAGGCTTACTCTACGCTCGAAGAACTGCTCGAGTCGGAGTCGCGTTAGCCGCACGGTACCTTTCTCTCGAGGCCTCCGCGCCTTCGCTCTACCTCACGCACCGGCGTCTCGTACCCGGGCTCTAACCTGTTCACGCCAGCGGCACTTAGGCCGTGCGAACGGGGCAAACGCCTCGAATCGTTGCGGTCTGCGAGTTCGTATGCAAAGTGCAACGCCATGATCGTCCTGCCCTCCGAATGCCCTCAGAGTCGCGGCCCATCGAGTCCCTAACAGTTTGATAATAAATTAGTTGCGGCCGGACGCGACCGGCTTGCGGTTGCCGGTTGCTGGCACGCTTATTGCGTTCGACAGACTCTCGGCATCTAACAACATCTCGGCCAAACTGCAGCTCGGAGGAATCAACGTGCCTCAGAAGATACTGGTAGTCGAGGATGATCCGAACATCCGGCAGGTACTGGAGCTTCAGCTCCAAGGCGCAGGCTACCAGGTACAAGCAGTCGAGGACGGTATCAAGGCGCTCGAAGCCGTCGCGCGCGAGCTCCCCGATCTCATTCTGCTCGATCTTATGATGCCTCGAATGGACGGCTACGAGGTTTGCAGAAGGCTGAAAGAGGATTTCCATACGAGCCGCGTTCCCGTCATCATGGTCACGGCCAAGGCGAGTACTGCGGAGAAGGTCGAAGGGCTGGAGTGCGGGGCAAACGACTATCTTACAAAACCATATAACTCGAAAGAGCTCATAGCCAGGGTCAAGACGGCTCTTCAGTGGAGTCAAACCCAACGGGAAGCGAATCCCCTCACCGGGCTTCCCGGCAACATCTCCATCGAGACCGAACTCACGCGTCGGATCAACTCCAGGTCACCGTTTGCTTTCGCTTATTGTGACCTCGACTACTTCAAGTCTTTCAATGACTACTACGGGTACAACCGCGGCGATAAGGCCATAAAGATGATAGCCGAGATTCTTCTGAGGACGGTCGAGAAACACGGGACCGAAGGAGACTTCGTCGGTCACATAGGCGGAGACGACTTCGTCTACATCACCGTACCCTCCAACGCGGAACCCATCGGACAGAGAGTGATCGAAGAGTTCGAGCAGAGGGTCAGGTTCCTCTACAACGAGGAAGATCGAAAGAGGGGACATCTGGAAGTCAAGAGCCGCCGGGGGGGGATCGAACGTTTCCCGTTCATGTCCATAACCATCGCCGTGGTCACGAGCGACAGCCATGCGATCGACCACGTCGCGAAGGTGAGCGACATTGCCTCCGAGCTGAAGGCGTATGGAAAATCTCTGCCCGGCAGCGTGGTCGTTCGCGAACGAAGAACTGAACAGCAGAAAGCGGCAAAGTCGAAACTTGCGAACTAGGAAGTTGAGGCCATGATAGAGCAAACGCTAGTCAACCTTGTGTCTCCCGCCACTTCGATTGCATCGCTGGTGATGAACGTGGCGCTTCATCCGGGCGCGACCGGGCACATTCTTCACGCGGCGGCGATAAGCAGTATCTGTGTCATCGTGCCTCTCGTTTCCGGCCTCGCGCTTCTTCACAGAAGGACGAGGACTCTGCAAGAAGACAAGTCGGTCCTCGAGAAGAGATGCATGAAGCTTCTCAATCTGGCGGACGATCTGGAGCAGGCGAGAGAGCGAATCAGCGATCTCTATCAACTCCAGTTGAAGGGCAGCAAGAAGAGGGCCGAGAAGCTGACGAAGATTCTCGAAGTGGCCTCGACGATAAACTCCAACCTGGATTTGGACACCGTGCTGCAGCGCGTGGTGTCGGCGGTGAGAGAAACCCTGGATTTCCGGATGGTACTCTTGAGGGTTCTCAATCCACAGACGGGTCTCTTCGAGGCGAAGGCGTTCGCCGGCTTGGGGCTCGATGCGATTCGAAAGCTGGAAGGGAACCCGATCGCCCTGGAGCAGTTCAAGAGCTGGCTCAGGCCCGAGTTCAGGATAAGCCGGTCCTACTTCATAAGTCACGAGTACGACTTCTGGAACGACGAGGACAACAAGAACGCCTACACACCGGACCTCGGTCCCCGCGAGGCAGGCGAATGGCACGAGGACGACGCGCTCTTCGTACCGCTTTCGACTCGCGACGACAGGCTCATCGCGTACCTCTCCGTCGACGACCCGGCGGACAGGCGCGTCCCTTCTATCGAGACTATCGAGATGCTGGAGATCTTCGGCGCGCAGGCGGCGGCCGCGATCGAAAACGCGCGGCTCTATCGGGAACTCGAAGAATACACGAAACGAATTGAAGACGCGGCGCAGAAGATGCGCGAGCTCAACGAGCTTAAGTCCAATTTCGTGTCCACCGTGTCGCACGAGCTCAGGACTCCCCTCACCTCGATAAAGGCCTACGTCGAAACGCTCATCGAAAACGTGGGTGCGAAGAACGAAGGCATGCAGCGGGAGTTTCTCAAGATCATCAACGAGGAGACGGACAGACTGTCCAGACTGATCAACGCGATCCTCGATCTCTCGCAGCTCGAATCGGGCACCTTCAAGATGAGGAAGGAAGTGTTCGACGTATGCGACGTTGTAAGGGAAGTCGTGGACGTTGTTCGTCCGGTGACTGAGAAGAGAGGGATCACGGTGAACGTGGACCTGCCCGCGAGGAACGTCCTGCTCGAGGCGGACAGGGATCTGGCGAAGCAGGTCGTGATGAATCTCGCCGGCAACGCCATCAAGTTCACTCCCGAAAACGGAAGACTCAACCTGGCAGTGAACGCCCATGGTTCAACCGTGAGGGTGATTGTTCAGGACACGGGCGTCGGGATTCCGAGGGAACACCTGGACCATATATTCGACCGCTTCTACCAGGTGGACGGTTCCATGGCGAGACAGTTCGGCGGCGTCGGTTTGGGGCTCACAATATGCAAGAGCATAATGGAGTGGCACGGGGGAACCATAGAGGTGGAGAGTGAGGAGGGCATGGGTTCCAAGTTTATAGTCGTGTTCCCACAGAAGGCCCTGGAATCCAAGGCCATAGCCAACGTGAGCGAGCAGGAAGACAGGACGGCAGAGGGCATCGTGAAACTCACCGTCGAGATGATCGCGGAGATCATGAACGCCAGGACGGCCTCCCTCATGCTCGTCGACGAAGAACTCCAACAGCTCACCATCAAGGCGGCGTTGGGATTGGAAGATCACGTAGTGAGAAATACGATCGTCAGAATGGGTGACAGCATCTCGGGATGGGTTGCCCAGCACGGTAAGCCGCTGCTCATAACCAACATAGAAGAAGACGGGAGATTCGGCAGGGAGAATCATCCCCAGTACGAAACCAAATCCTTGCTCAGCGTCCCGATAAGGGCCGACGGTAAGATCATTGGGGTACTCAACATCAACAACAAGATCTCCTGTGCTCCGTTCACCAATGATGATTCGGCCCTGCTCTGTTGCCTGGCAGAGAGGGTGGGTTTGGTATGTAAGAACATCGAATCCTACAAAGCGGTGAAGAAAATTGCCGATAGTACAACTGAAGCCCTCAAAGCCGTGATAGTAAACATGCGCAGAAACAGACTGAAGCTCTGCTCGGGCGCGTTCGTCAACTACGCCGTCGAGGTGGCAAGGCGCATGGGAATCTCGGGGCAGGAACTAGGCGTGATGGCGTACGTCGCCAGCATCCACGATGTCGGGATGGTGAAAATCGGGAGGCGGCTGGTCGAGAGTGCGTGCCGCTTCGGGGAGAAGGAGCTCGAACTGTTGCGCAGGCACCCGGAGGAAGGAACGGTCCTGGTGAGGCCAATCGAGTTTATGGACCAGGTGTGTGACTTGATTCTCTGCCACCACGAGCGGGTGGACGGGACCGGGTATCCGCGCGGGCTGCGCGGGTATCAGATACCGCTCGGCGCGAGAATCCTTGCGGTGGTGGACGCGTACGAATCCATGCGTCTGGGCCGGCCGTACAGAGAGCCGTTGGATCAGGTGGAGGCGCTGGCCGAACTCAGAAGATGTGCAGGTAATCAGTTCGACGAGGAAGTCGTCGAGACGTTGATACAGACGACCGAAGACGAGAAGATTGCAGGCGCTGTAGGCATGAAAATTGGCACTGGTCGAGAGAGTTCCGGCTACCCGAATAAGGTGGCTGTTTTGACGGAAGGAGGCTGAGATTATGTCAAAGGGGAAGATTCTGGTAGTGGACGATGAAGTCTATATTGTCCACATACTAGACTTCAGCCTGGGCATGGAGGGTTACGAAGTTGTTACGGCCCTGGACGGTGAGCAAGCACTCGCGAAGGTGAAGAGTGAGAGACCGGACCTCGTGGTGCTTGACATCATGATGCCCAAACTGGACGGATACGAAACGTGCAGGATTCTTAAAACCGATCCTCAAACGCGGCACATTCCGGTGATACTTCTGTCTGCGAAGGGGCGGAACGTTGACCAGAAGATGGGCTTTCAGGTCGGGGCGGACGACTACATCACGAAACCCTTCAGCCCCAGAAAGCTCGTTGAGAGAATAAACCTCATTCTCGGTCAGCCGAGCACCCAGCAGGTGGTTAGCTAACCGGGCAGAGGAAGCCATGAGAGGATTCCTTCAGAGAACCGTCGCTGTTTGGCCTGAGAAAACCGGCCCAGCCTTGTTATCCCTGACAACGGCTCTCTTGGCGTGCGCAGGAATCCGTTTCTGTCCTCTGCCCGTCCTCTCCCGAGACCGGGAGGCCCCCTCACTCACCACCTCCTTCTGAGAGTCTGCTTAGTCTATGGTGTCGTCCCCGTTGCAGCGTTCTACTGTGCCCAAACGCGAGCGTCAAGGCGTCGTACAAACGGTCTACACCCCCTGCGAGGTCACTTTCATCCGGGATTGGGGATTCTCGAGAGACTGAACGCATGGCAACCATGCACGTCGTCTTGAGAGCTACAATTAAAAGGTGTGTAAGAGGCTGAAGGCGACATATCCTTTCGGGTGAAGTAAGAAAACCGGCTGGAAGGCCGAAAACCGAAAGGAGAGTCGCCCATGGGTAAAAGAACACCATTGGGGGTGGTGGGGTCAAGTGTTACGTGGGAGAGTCTTGAGGAGTTTGCGCGATTGAAGGTCCGGGGGTGGTTCCAAGAGCTTTTGGAGGAGGAAGTTACGGAGCTGTTGGGCCGGTGTCAACGGCGATGGGCGTTGGATGGGATGAGGGGATACCGTAACGGCTACGGCAAGCCGCGGAAGCTCTCTATGCAAGGTGGTACGATCACTGTGCGGCGGCCGCGGATGCGGGGGTTGGAGGAGCGGGTACCGACCCTCAAGCTGTATTGCCGGCGGCCATCCTGTCCGGTAACATTCTTAAATGAGGCAACACGGCCACCAATGCTCCACACTTTGGGCAGTATTGTCGTATCACGTTCTCGGGCATCGGAACGCATCTGTGGAAAGGACCGCTCTTCCTTCCACATTCCGGGCAGAAATCACTCATGACTCACCCCCTGTACACCAGTGCGCAAGGCCCTTCTCTGCGCCTTCGTTCGCAGCAAAACCAGCCGCCAAGTGCACTGCTGAGCCGTTCGCGCTGTGATGCTCCGCTCGGCTAATCACACAACTCAGCCAGCACGGCTCAGTATAGAATCTTCAACTTCGGCGCACTGGCCTTGCTCACCTCGAACGCTCCCGAGTATGGCCCTGAAACCTTCACGATGATCCCGAAGTTCTTCGACGGCTCCTTGAGCCACCGGTTCACGAAGTCAGTCACGTCAAACTCAAGCGTCTTGCCCGTCCCGATCTCATCCACCGAATAGGACGAGAGGCTCTTGTCCCAGTCGCCACCCGCCTTGTCCCAAGCTCCCGTCCAGCTCACGGTCTCCGCATTCCAGTCCCTCGTCAAGGCAAACGCCTGGAACGAAATGGTCCCCGCCTCGCTTGTACAATCCGCCCCAAAGGAAACGCAGGCAAAGTCCGCCGGGTATTTGGACAGATCCTCCGGCATCGCGAACTTCACCAAGAGCCGAAGCGTATCGGATTTGGCTGAAGGCCTTATCACAGCGACCTCACTCGCGTCCACATCAAGTGTCCGAGCCATCGCATCTCCAACAGCCGCGCACAGCAGAATGAACGGCAAGAGGATCAAACATGCTGTTTTCATCGCCGTATTCTCCTTATCTCACACGGCTATTTCAAGACCACAAGCTTCTTGGTCTGCCTGAACCCGCCTATCTCAACCTCGTAGAAGTACACGCCAGAGGCCACCGTCTGCCCCTGTTCGTTTCGGCCGTCCCATACCGCCTTGAAATGTCCCGCTGGCTTGGACTCGTTCACCAGCACCTTCACGGCTCGCCCTACGATGTCATACACGATGACTCTCACACGACTCCCAGCCTCACTCACACCGTACTCGATGGTCGTCTGAGGATTGAAGGGGTTGGGATAGTTCTGCACGACATACGGTGCAGCTGGTCCCACAGAAAGCGAAGGGCCCAAAGGACGGCTGTACGACGTATGCAAACCCGGGTCCCCTGCGTTGTACGGATTGTAATCCACGTCGCCATAGAACTTGTTGGCCGCCGGCGCACCCCCATTGAGACCCCACCAGTTGTACTCTGCAAGTATCTGATACTCCGTGAGGTTTGCAACGTAGTAGCCGGAACTCGTGCTGTGTCCAACGCAGTTGGAGCCGGAATCCGGGTACGCACCCAGATTCGGCCCTGCCTCGTCGATCACCGTCATACTAGTGCCGCCAGAAGGCTCGATCGTCGTGTATCGTATCAACGGAACAGCGTCTCCCGCACACTGGATACCGTTGCCCGAGCTGTTCTTGATCAAATTGTGGGCAATGTCATACGTCGTCCCGCCAGAACACTTTATCCCGTACTTAGGACCATTGATCCAGGTGTACGCTATGTCCAGATCTCCATCGCCGCTGAGGAGAATACCGTAGGTCGTCCCGCTGCCCGAGGCGGTGATACTATTGTGATTGCCAAAGCTTCCGGTCACGCTTCCGCTCGTTGAAGTGGTCAGCTCAATCCCCCTCACGCCCGTCGTCCCGAGTGCTATGCTGTCGCTCGTTATCGTCACCGTTGAAGCAACCGCCTTGATACCGTCGTTGGTGAAGCTGCTTATCACGCACGAATCCACAGTCACGGCAGTCGAACAGGCTTCTATCCCCGTGTACGCGTGCTTGATATCGCAGTTGTCAATAACGTTGTTGGTACTGCTGTCCCTTAGCCTGATGCCTCGCCAGTGTCCGGCCTGGGGACTCGATGAGATTGATTCAAACACGATGGGACTGCTCTCGCTACCGTCCGCCACGAGGCGTCCGTCCACAATAAGCTCACACTTGGCTGGATCTACCCCACTTCCAAGAGCATCGCTTGTGTGGAACTTCACCTTGGTTCCTGCTGCCACACTGAGCTGGGCCTCCTGAGCCACGGTCACGTCTCCTGTAACACTCACAGGCGTATTCCACGTCGTGTTGCTGTCCACAAGACCGCTCGCCACCTTGGCAAGGCTGAAGCTCTCATTGCTCACGTCTGATGCCTCACATCCGTGCGCGTCCCTGACAACGGCCTTCACACGGCAATCCGCTGACGCCACTCCAGCCGGGATTGTCCACAGGTGAGAGCCATCGTTGGCCAGAGAGGTGCCGATGGTCGTCGGGTACGTAACCCCACCGTCAGTAGAGAGGAGCAGATCAACCTCTCCATAGACGCTTGCCATCAAGGTGGGCGTGAACTGCCACGAGATCTCCTTCTCAGTGCCCTCTTCCCACCACTCAGATCCGTTCGGAGAGGTAACCGCTACCGAGGGCGCGCTTGTGTGAAGCCAGTGGGTCATAAGAATGCTCCAGTCCAAGCCATCGCCCTCTTCTCCGTCCCAGTTCAGGTCCGTGCATTCCCCCCCCTGGTTCATGGCACTACAATCAAGAGAGTCGACCACGCCATCTGCATTCAAGTCGGGGCTTCTCAAGTGGACGACGGGCTGCTGAGCGAGAAGCTGGCCTCGGGCATACACATGTACCGAGACGGTCCCGCAGCCACCAATGTGATGAGCCACGATTTCAGCATAGCCGTTGTCATCAGTAGGAACTGTAGGCCTGAGCGTGTCTCCAAAGCAGAGTCTCACGTTTCCCGCAGTTGTCTCCAGCACAGCACAGAAACTAGACATGGGCTCCCCACGAATGAACTCACCGCAACCAGTCAAAAGCACCAGCCCTATCGCGAGAGAGTCGCCGTCCCCTCCGGGACATACGAGCAGACTGTCATCGTTCATAAAGACCCGCGATTGCATCACGGATACTTCTGCGAGTTCCCTTACAGCAATGACTGAGTCTGCGGCGCTGCAATCTGAACTGCCGGTACCGTTGGTGGCAATGACAATGTAAGAATACAGACTATCTGCAACGACAGTACTATCAACGTACTCTGGTAGCAGGGTCGTTCCAAGAAAATCGGGGCACGCAGGATAGTCCGGAGGCACAAGAGTGGGACTTCTGAAAACATAGTACGAATCAGCACTCACACTCTCCTGCCAGAGGAGGGATACAGTGTTGCCACAGTCTGCTAGCACATTGCTCGCTACCAGGCCAGTTGGTGTAGAAGGCAAGATCGCCGGTGGGAGACCCTGGGCCATTCCCCAACCAAACGGTTTATCAAGAACCCTATACCAGTATTCCCGGAAATACTGAACGGTGTTGTCTGGATACGTATAGTGTTTTCCATTCTGCGTGTATCGCTCGTCACCAGATGCGAAGTTTGCTATTTCCCTGTAAGGTCCGTAGAAATGGTCGCTGCGGTAGATGTGGTACCACCCAGACCCGTTGTTCTCCGTCCAGGAGAGCGTGATGCACCCATCCCCCCCTGTAACCTCAGTGTGAGAGATGCTGATGTCGGGGGCAACGTGCTTTGACCTACGAGGAACATAGCCTTTTCTAAGGAACGTCGTTAGATCCTGATTATGCTCCATTAGTACTCGGCCGTCCTCGCCACTCGCGTGCCCGATAGTCATGTTCCCACAGGGATAATCATCCCACTCTTTGAAGATAACGACATGGTGGTCATACCAGTTAAGAATGTCTCCGAGTTTCAGTTCGGTGGAGTCAATGACGTTGGACTCACTCGGCAACTGTCTCGTCGTGTGACGTGTATCCAGTCGCCATGCCCGGCTAACTAAACCACCACACTCTATGCCCGTAGTACACCAGATAACACCGTCCAGGCACTCATGTCCGCCAGCCCCGATGAAGTAAGGGCTAATCTGGGCAAGGCGAGAGATGAACTCTTCTATCTTGTCCCAGCGGCCCCAACCGTAGGCTACGCCAGTCTGAGGACCCGCTTCAAGCGCCTGCTTACATACGTATGGTCCACTGCACCGGTAACAGCACGGGTAGGGACACACGTTCCAATCGTGAACCGTATAACTGCGAGTGGCATAATCCTTCACGGTCTGCCAGGCCTCTTCTCTCGTAAATTCACCGCACACATCATGGGAGATGAAACAGAGCGAAACCGCGCAGAATATGGCCAGCGTCCGTGTCATGCTGCACCTCCAATCAAGCACGGCAGATCACCGCGCGGATTCCCATTTGAGCACTCTAACTGACTCTCTTGCGCCAATCATTTCGTAGATCGAGCCATCTGCCGCTACGATCAGATCTCCCTTGCCGTAAGTCTTGGTCAAGAGGCTAGACCCGGGGATGTCGATCACGGCTTGCACTCTCCCTTCAGGAGAGTACTTGGATATCCTCGCGACATTGCCCTCGCTCCCCATCGTCTTGAGATATACATTACCCAGACCATCTGTCCCTATAGGGAGGCCAGGCAAATGAGAGAGGTCTCTGATCAGCGCGCCTGTCTCATCAAGCAACTTCAGCTTCCCTTGTGTGTCCGTCTTACTCTTGCGCCCCCTGTACGATAGAAAACCACCTGCCGATCTGGCGACTCCTTCTCGCAGGGTCGACAGCTGAGCAGAATCAGAGAGGACCTTTCCTCCGTCGACAAGCTTAAGGGACTTCCAAGTGCGCCTGTCCATGAGATAGACGCTCCCATGCTGATCGGACACAATCCCGGCCGCACTGTATACCCGATACCCGTCTTCTGAATGGCAGAAACCTTGCGCGGGGACTCCAATCGGCACACTCTTGACTGTATCCATGCCAGCCGCCGTCAAGAAGACCTTGTAACACTCCTGCGGATCAAAGGTCTCGCAGAGAACGAAGATGTTGCCGTTTGGTGTTACTGTCATATCGACTATTCTGAGGACACCGACTTGCCAGGGTACGGCTTTGATCGTTTTCACGAATGCTCCGTCGCTCCCGAATACCTTAATATTCCCCTCTACTCCATCATATATGTAGATAGCTCCATCGCTGCCGACCGCAAAGAACAGAGCCCCGAGATACTCCCCGCCGTAATCCTTCAGTCCGAATTCGTTTTCCCCATCCCCGTACCGAGCTTCGACAAGATCCCGCGGCTTGTAGGTCTCGGACTGTGGGGCAAGCTCTTCGCGCTCGGCGCCGCTACACACAGGCCCTACGCACAGCAAGGCAAGAACCGAAGCCCACAGAAGCGAACGTTTCATGACATCAACCCCCTTCGGTTATGGTGCACCTTGAAGCATGAATCCAGTTGGCATGCTGTACCATGAGAACAGATGACCAGAGTTGTGACAATCAGGGATCCAAGGCGGAGAAACCAGGACGGAACAATTCAGCACGGCGAACATGGCTTCTTCCACATGTGCAAACACGATGTTAGATCCAAGTACATGTCTTACCTGACCTGCCCCCGATACCGATACCACTCGTTACCCTAGTCCTGCAAGTGAGGTGCGCCCCAAAAGTTGGACAGTTTTGACCCTCGGTTATTGTGACTATTTACTCTTCGATAGGCTCTTGACGTACTGCATCGGAGCCTGATTTCTCAGGCTCGCGTGTCTCCGCTTCTGTTTTGCTCAGAGGACTATTATCTCTAGGTGCTTTCGCCTGATGCAAATGTGCATTATATCACGAAACCACCGCCGACACAAGCGAAAAAAGGGTCACTGTGGATACCCTTGATGTATACAAGAGTGTGGGCTTTTGGGTTTTTGGGGGTTGAGGATCTGGTGGTATTGCGATGATATGGATACGGCTGGTGTCAAGTGTATTTTTGTGTGAGAGGAGAGCGGTTTACCGACGATCATCAAGCTGATATTCGCGGGTTGGGTACCGCATTTCCTTTAGTTCGTCCGGAGCTGCCTCTGTCTAGGAACGCGGGTTAGGGTTTGTGCCATACCGCATACCGCGAGACGAGGATTCTCCTATCGCACAGCTCTCCTCTCTTTTCTTGAAGCGGCATCACAGGTAGTGCTGAGGCGCCGCTTTCATTATGGCCCACACGAAGCCGCAGAGTTCACGTGCGACAGCGGTGATGGCGACGCGCAGGTGTTTTTTGTGGCTGAGATGGTAGAACCTCCTGGATAGACGGTGTTGAGCTTTAAGGGCGATGGCGACGATCTCTGCGGGTTGGCCCGAGCTACAATTAAAAGGTGTGTAAGAAGCTGAAGGCGACATATCCTTTCGGGTGAAGTAAGAAAACCGGCTGGAAGGCCGAAAACCGAAAGGAGAGTCGCCCATGGGTAAGAGAACACCATTGGGGGTGGTGGGGTCAAGT
>JAZDPI010000080.1:0-4089 GCA_043797775.1 Candidatus Eiseniibacteriota bacterium | reverse complement strand
CCTTCCGTCCTTGCGCTTCATCCAGATGCGCGTGCGCTCCATGAAGGACTGCCTGCTGAGTTCATTCGAAATGCGCGCATAATCAATCTCTTCGAGGAACAACTCGCGCAAGTTCTGCCCCAGGGCCTCCTCCGTGGAACTGTAGCCGAGGATTTCGGCGCCGGCCGGATTGGCGAAGGTCATGACGCCCTCCGTGTCCGTCTGGTAGATCCCGTCCCGCATCGAGGTGACCAGGCTGCGGTATTTCTCCTCCGAGTCCTCGAGTTGCCGGACGTTCTGGCTGAGGTGAAGCGCCATCTTGTTGAACGAGGATGCAAGCTCCTCGATCTCGTCGCCCGTGAAGATCTTTAGCTTCAGGTCGAGGTCGCCCTGGCGGATGATCTGAGCGCCTTCGTTCAAGAGCGACACCGGGACCACAATGTTGTTGTGGACGCTCCGGTAAACGAACACGAGGAACAGGGCGATGATGATCCCGTTGCCGAGCACGGAGTAAAGCGCCCATTGGTTAATCGAGGCAAAGACCGACCCGGCGGGCCGGTACACGACGATGTACATTGGGGATCCCGTCTGTTCGGATGCGAAACGGTAATAGGCCAAGAGCACGTCCAGGCTCGTGCCGCCCGTCTTGTAGCCCCGAATCCGAAGCTCCCCGGAGATCGCGCGCTTCGGATTCTCCACGGCCGCCTCAAACTTCGGATCTGGGGCGTCCATCTTGAGCGCAGGAGGCGGGCCGGGATCAAAGTAGCTCATCGCCAGCCCGGTGAGTCGGCTCCTGTATGCGATCTGATAGACATCCGAACCGAAGGTGTCTGAAGCTTTCGGCGCCTCGTGCCCGAGGGCGTAGTAAAGGAGGCTGCTGGCGTCCTGGTCCTCGCACAAGAAACCGACGCGCTTGTTTGTATCGGGCTCGAACACCGGCGCTACACTTCGGGCGAAGTACCGATCTGTGGTGAAGTCAATGAATCTGGTGGCCTGAATCTCGGTTGGCCAGGTGTCGTGCGCGAAGTCGGCCTCAGGCATGGGCTCAGTACTCAGAACCAGGCTTCCCTTCGCGTCGTAGAGGCTGTAGATTGACGGGCTGTCCGGTGCTCCTTCTCCCTCGGTCCTCAGACGGTTGACGAGTGATGTTTTTGCCTGCGGGGGCAGGTTGGGTCCCGCCACGATTGCAGTGGCAATCTCGGGGTCGTGGGATAGGGTCTCCACCGTCCTGAGGCGGGACTCAAGGGCAAGCCGCAGGCCGTTCGCGGTGGTCTGGGCGGCCGTAGACAGATTGCGCAGGACCGCTTGCCGCTGGCCCTGGTACGTGATGGCATACCCGACAATGAGAGCGAAGGTGACCGGGATGATCCCCACCCAAAGAATGGGCGTCAGGATCTTTCGCTCAATACTCGCTCGGCGTTGATAACCGCGCATTGCAAAAAACACATTTCAGGTCCCAGGCTCGTTCTCCGGCCCTCACACCCGAAACCGAAGCCTTCTTTTTCCCTACCACTAGTCGGTAGGCCGGCCTTTGCCCACCAGTTCGCGCACCTTCTTGAGCAGGTCATCCACCTTGAAGGGCTTTGCAAGGTACTCATCGGCGCCGCACGAGAAAATCCGTTCGATGTCTTTTTCCTTCGTGAGGCACGTCACCGCCATGATCGGCGTGCTCCGCGTCAGCTCATTGTCGCGAAGCGCCTTGCAGACCTCAAAGCCGTTGATCTCGGGCATAAGAAAATCGAGCAAAATAAGATCGGGCGAGAGCTGTGCCGCCTTCAGCCCAACCTCTGTCGCATTGCTCACCTTGATCAGCTCGAAACCTTCGTCCGTCAGAATCCTCTCGATAAGCGCCAACGCGTCCGGGTCGTCGTCAACGACCATCACGCGCTTCTTCGTGGGGCCCTTATCTCTCGGAAACATGTCATACTGCTCGCGAAAGGCATCCAGGTCCTTTTCGAGAATCCGGTAGTGGCCACCCGGCGTTCTTGAGGCCTTGATCAAGCCCTGTTTGATCCAGTTCTTGATGCTGTGATGTGTCACGTGACAGATCTTGGCGGCCTCAAACGTGGTGTAGGCTTTCTCTTCGCGTTCGCTCACTCTGTTTTCCTCCAAGCCTAGCTGTTGTGTCAACTGGTCCCTGGCAAATACCGCTACGGGGCCGCTATCTCTATGGCACCTTGCTCAAGGACCCGGTCAACTCGTTAGGTTCGGTACAATTCACACATTCCTCATCTTTCAGTTAAATTATAACCGCTCTCACTCGCTTTGTCAACTAGACTGTGACGAATATCGCTTTTTTCGCTCTTCAGCGTCCCCGTCCACGTCAGGAATCGACTCACTTGCCAAGCTCTTATCAGGCTCACTCACCTGAGCGTTCGCGGCTTGCCGCGCTGCATGATCTGCACGGACCTCGTCGAATGAGGCAGGAGTTGGAAGTTCTTCCTCTGTCCGGGGCGCCGATACTGCTTGCACCTCGTCAAACAAGGCGATCAACCGGCGGGTGCACCGGCCGCACCTCGCCAGGTGGTGCTCCGTTTCGGCCCTGCGCTCCGCCTCAAGCGAATCGTCGAGGTAGAGTGCGAGGACTTCGTCAGTGCGACAGTTTCCCGGCGTTGGCGGTGTTTTGGTCCCCAGTGCCTCGCGCAGGAACACGACTTCCTCCTTTGCAGCCTCAAGCTGGCGTCGGCATTCGACACAAGTCTCCAGATGGCTCCCCACTTCGGCGGAAGCAAGGACTGCCAGGCCCTGGCAACCGAGAGAGCCCACGGCGTACTCCTCAATGACCTCTTCTCCTAGACAGGCAGGTCCCGCGGCGTGCCCGCCGGTCTCGCTATCGCTGGGGGCATTCATAACGTTCTTCCTCCAATAAGCGCCTGAGCTTTGCCTTCGCACGCCGCAGCTTGGCGGAAACGGTGTTGATGTTCCTGCCCGTCACAGCGGCAATCTCGATATACTTCCGCCCATGCACAAAGAATAGTGTCAGAATCAGCCGTTCCTCATCCGAAAGGGCAGACAGGCATCTCGACAGCATGACGTCACGCTCGCCATTGGCAACCTGTTGCTCGGAATCCGACCCATAGGATTCATGCTCCTCGCGCATCTCGACACGGCGAACACGGTCTCCGCCCCATTTCCGTATGTAGTCAACGGTGTAGCGGCGGGTGACAGTCACCAGCCACGCCTTCACGGATTTCGGGTTTCTCAGAGATCGCAGCGACCGGCAACTGTCTGTGAAAAGCCGGACAAAGACCTCGTTGCAGATATCCTCGACCTCGTTTATCAGCGGACTCTCGTTCGAATAGGAGCGAAGAGTGTAAGCAGCGCTCCGACGGACAACGTCGACATGCTGAGTGTAGAAGAGCGCCTGTGCCTGGTCGTCGCCTCGCACGCAACGATTGACAAGCTCGGCTACATCGTCCGGGGCGTTCCCGATCAACGTCCCCTGCTCATTCTGCATGGCGTACTTCCTAGTCGGCTAGAGGCCGGACGCTAGCCTAGCATGGAAAGGACGTGTTGTACCACTTGGTGCTCCTGAGTCTCCAGGCCGGGGGCCAGAAGCTCGACCTGAAACGGGTAGAGCGAGAACGCTACCCGATAAAGGATCACCCAGAAAGAAACCACGCACAGAAACAAGCCCGAGAGCACGCCGTAGTACCGTCTCAAGTACGACGCATAGGCCTGCCGAAGCCATCGAATTGATGGGGTCCTCAATTCCACACCGTTCTCGGTGTCGGGTGCGCTTTCGTCAAGGGACCGAGCTAGCGAAGGGGAGACCGTTTCGCTATTGTCTCCCGCGGATATGTAATTCCCGAAATCCTCTGGTAGAGCAGGCTCCGCGGTCGGAGCGGGTGAGGCCGCGGCAATCCTTCTCAGAGCAAGCTTCGGATACGTCATGCCGAAAAGAAACGCCGCCGCCACTACGGTATACCAAAGTAGTCTTGCATTTGGCAGTTGCGTCTGAAATGGCTGTGCCAAGCTCATCGCGCAAAGCAGTACAAAGAGCGCGGCTGATGTTCCCGCAAACACCCAGATGCCAACCGGAGCGTGGGGGAGAGCCCAGGTTGACCTATCGGCGCGAAGCAGTTTTCCAGCCGCCCACGAAAGGAGATA
>JAZDPI010000054.1:0-10287 GCA_043797775.1 Candidatus Eiseniibacteriota bacterium | reverse complement strand
CGGCGGCTCGAAACAGTTCCGGCACCTGGCCTCGTACACGTCGAAGGCCCCCACGACGATCCTTTCGTCGCTGGCCACCTTCCGCTGTGTGCGGTTGGCGGGGTTTCCGCACGCGACACATATCGCCAGGGTTTTTGTGATGTACTCCGCCACGGCGAGAAGTTGAGGGATCGGCTCGAATGGCCTCCCTCTGTAGTCCTGGTCAAGGCCGGCGACTATCACCCTCTTGCCGCGGTTCGCGAGCTCTTCACAAACCTCAACAAGCTCCGGACCGAAGAACTGAGCCTCGTCGATACCGACAGCGTCGGCGTCCCCGGCCCCGTTCAGTATATCCCGCGCGCCTGAAACCTCCTGAGAGGGAAAACGCTGCAGGTTGTGAGAGACGATGTAGTCGGCCCCGTATCTGGAGTCAATTCTGGGCTTGAAAATCGCCACCTTCTGTCTGGCGATCTGCGCTCTTCGGAGCCTGCGGATGAGCTCCTCCGTCTTGCCGCTGAACATGCTTCCGCATATCACTTCTATCCAGCCTACGTTCTTGGGGATGATGTTCTCAGTCATTGTGCTGTCTCCGAAACGACACCCGGGCCGGCGGCACACCGCACAGTCGAGCCGGTCAACTGCTCGCCGGGCCTTCCCTCTGCCGCCGCCCGCTCAGCCGCTCACCCCGGGGTGGTCACCCGCACCGCGCCCGGCCTCAGAGCAACGACCGGATCTTGGTCTTCAAGAGGTCTATTGCCACAATGTTGTGACCCCCCTGCGGGATGATGATGTCCGCGTACCTCTTCGACGGTTCGACGAACTGAAGGTGCATGGGGCGCACGCTCTTTTCGTACTGGTCGATTACCGATTCGAGCGTTCTCCCCCTCTGCCACAGATCGCGTCTTATTCTTCTAATGAGCCTCTCGTCCGCGTCGGTGTCGATGAACACCTTTATGTCCATGAGACCACGCAGCTCCGGGGAGTCGAGAATCAGGATGCCCTCCAGGACGATGACGAGATGCGACCCGATTCTCAGCGTCTCCTGTTTCCGCAGGTGTTGAGTGAAATCGTAGATGGGCTGTGCGATTCCCTCGCCACGCAGAAGCCGTTCCAGGTGATCCTTGAGAAGCGGCAAGTCGAACGCGTCGGGATGGTCGAAGTTCTGCGTGCAGCGTTCCTCGTAGGGAAGATGGTTGAGCGCCTTGTAGTACGAGTCCTGCTTGATTATGACGACCTTCTGCGAGCCCAGCTCTCTGTGTATGGTCTCGGCGACGAGCGTCTTCCCCGATCCCGAGCCGCCCGCAATTCCTATCAATATACCGCGACTCATCGAATCTCCTGGCCGCCCGGCGGCGTCTCAGCTCACCGGGCTGTCGATAACGTCTACCCGGTCCACGACTCCCACTATCACAGTCCGAATCGGGCCCCTTCCCATCTTGAGCACCTGGGCGGCGGCGTTGCCTTCGTCCGCAACAAGCACGACGTCCCCCGCGCCGGCGTCCACCGAATCGACTGCGAGCACGCACCTGCCCGTGGGAGCGAGGGAGGAATCGAGAGGGCGGACAAGCAGGATCTTCTTGCCGGTGAGGTCGTTATGCTTTATCGTTGCGACCAGTTTCCCGACTACCTTTGCAAGGAACATCTTCGCAACCTACCAGCGTGCCCGTGCAGACACAGTTGTGTGCATTGACGAACTCCACGATCTCGTCAATCTTGTTCTTGTTCTCCAGGAAGTTCACCTGATCAGTGTCGATCAGGTGAAGCGACGTCAGCTTGGCCGCGCGTTCCCGCCACTCCTCGTACGCGTCGTCCAGGATCTTGAGATAATCGAGCGTGATCGTCTTCTCGCTCTCCCGCCCCCTGTGGGCTATTCTATGAAGGAGGCTTTCGGGCTTGGCTTTCAGGAAGATTATCAGGTTGGGTGGCCGTATGAACTCGAGCATCGTGTCGAACAGCGCCTTGTAATTGGCGTAATCCCTCTCGCCCAGGTGGCCCAGCCTGTTGAGGGTTCTCGCGAAGACCTCCGCGTCTTCGTAGATGGTTCTGTCCTGGATGAATGAGACGCCGGACTCCAGCATCTTCTTCTGCGCCTGGAATCTCTTGGACAGGAAGAAAATCTGGAGATGGAAGCTCCAGCGCTTCATGTCATTGTAGAAGTCGTCGAGGTAAGGGTTGTCGATCACGGGCTCGTAGTACGCCTGCCAGCCCGTTCTCCGGCTCAGCTCGCCCGTGAGCAGGGTTTTCCCGGCGCCGATGTTCCCGGCGATTCCTAGAAAGAAGCTCTTCTGTGTCACGGCCATACCCCTCAGATGTCTGTGATGCCTGCTTCTCTGAGCTCGGATTCCTCGAGAGTGGCGATGTACGGAAGGTTCCTCTGTTTCTGAGCCAGATCGAGCCCGTAGCCCACGACGAACTTGTTGGGTATCACAAAGCCAACATAGTCTATCTGGATGTCGACCTCGCGTCTTTCTCTCTTGTCCAGAAGCGCGCAGATTCTGAGTGAACGCGGCAGTCTGGCCATGAGCGCCCTGCGGATGTAGGAGAGCGTAAGGCCGCTGTCCACTATGTCCTCGACGACGATTACGTTCTCTCCGCCGATGTCCCTTTCCAGGTCCTTCAAGATCCGCACGACCCCGGAGCTTCTGCTCAGATTGTTGTAACTGGACACGGACATGAAGTCGATCTCGTGAAGAACGTCCATCTGCCTGACGAGATCTGCCAGAAAGACAAAACTGCCCCTGAGGATGCCTATCAAGACGGGGGAGAGCCCCTTGTAGTCCCTGGAAATTTCCTCGGCAATGTCTCGTACGCGATTCTGTATTTGCTCCTCTGTGAGCAAAACCTGCATCACGGTCCTCGCGCAGTGGCGGATGTTCGGACTGACGTTCGAACTCGAAAGGGGGAATGTCGGCCAGCGAGGCGCGGAAGTCCACCAGCCGGCTTGACCGCTCCTGTTCGCTTCTGTATAGTTCACTCTCGCGTCACAGGAAGGTCACTTCGCGGAAGGGCTTTCCTAGCCGTTCGCTAAGCTCTTTCGGCAGTCTACACTGGGGGAACTTGAGTGTCAACAAGTATGTCCGACGAGAAGCCGGGACACGGTCGCTCGGGCGGCACCGTCCTGATCAAAGGCGGCACCGTTCTTACGATGAACGCCTCGCGAGCCGTCATCAGGGGCGACGTGCTCATCAGGGACGGCAAGATAGCGTCGGTGGGTGGCAGTGATGTTGCCGGTGGGGCCTGTGGTGCCGGTGGTGTAGGTGGCGGCGGTCGAGGCGAAGGCCGGGCCGGCGACCCTGAAAGGGCGAACGGCGCGCGCCGTGGCGACAATGCCGGTGGTCCCGGTGAGACTGGCGGCACCGGTAGCGGGAGTGTCGATTGCGCGGGGCACGGTGGCGTCGTCAAGGTCTTGGATGCCGGCGGCTGCTTCGTCCTGCCGGGCTTCGTTCAGACCCACGTGCACCTCTGCCAGACGCTTTTCAGGGGAGTGGTGGAATCGGTCGGGCTCGGGAACTGGCTCGAGAGAATATGGAAGCTCGAAGCCGCACACGACGAAGACTCTATGTACTGCTCCGCGATGCTCGGCTGCTGCGAGCTGCTTCGCAGTGGAACCACGTGCATACTGGACATGGGAAGCGTGCATCACACCGGGCAGGTGTTCAGGGCGCTGAGCGAATCGGGGCTTAGAGGTTTTGGCGGCAAGGCCATGATGGACTTCGGGGAAGGAGTCCCTGCCGGGCTGATGGAGTCGACTCAACAGTCTCTTGCCGAAAGCCTCAGCCTTCACTCGCGCTGGCATGGAAGCGAGGGAGACCGGATTCGCTACGCCTTCGCTCCTCGCTTTCTGGAGAGCTGTAGCCCCGAGCTTCTGCGGGCCGTCACGGAGAAGGCCCGACAGCTCGGCCTTCTGATTCACTCGCACGCATCTGAAACCAGGGATGAGCTCGAGTCATGCAAACGTACGCACGGGGAGAGTCCCATCGCTTTCTTGGATTCCATTGGAATGAGTGGAACGAACGTCGTGCTCGCTCACTGCGTGCATCTTGAACCCGAGGATTTCGATGTGCTTCGCGACACCCGGACGGTCGTCTCGCACTGCCCTTCGAGCAATCTGAAACTGTCATCAGGCATCGCCGACGTGGGACGCATGGTGCGTTCGGGAGTGAGAATCTCGCTCGGTTGTGACGGTGCCCCGTGCAACAACAACCTGGACATGTTTATCGAAATGCGCCTGGCCGCCTTGCTGCAGAGATACCTGAACAGGGACGAGCTGCCGTGGCACGACGTGTTTCTTGAAGCCGCAACCAGGGGTGGCGCTGAAGCCCTCGGCCTCGGCGACGTGCTCGGAAGCATCGAACCCGGGAGACGAGCAGACATAGTGGTGGCAGACGTATCGCAGGCGCACTCCTTTGCGGGCGACATCGGTACGGGCGGTGGCGGCAGAGGTGGCACCGGCAGGCGCGATGCCGTCGCGGGCGATGCAGTGAATCCCAGCGCGAGGGTCGTCTTTTCCAGTAAGGGTGCGGACGTCAAAGACGTAATCGTGGACGGCCGCGTTGTCGTTCAGGACGGGCGTTTGACCGCAATCGACGAGAAGGAGATTGTGGCGAGAAGCAGGGAGGAGCTGAAGAAGCTCCTCTCGAGGGCCGGAGGTATTTGAGATGAGTGAGTCACGAGAATCCCGGGAGAGGCCACGCGCTTCAGGGCGAAGACCCCTCGCTGCGAGGGAAAGATCCTCCGTTCCGGGGGAAGCCGGATGTGTTCCGGGAGAGCGGGCATACGTTCCGGGCACTTCGTCGGGCCGCGGGAGCCCGAGAACAAAGGCCGCGAGCGGACCAGCGGTGGCGATAGGCGCCGACCACGGCGGGTTCAACCTCAAGGAGTCCCTGAAGACGTACTTGCAGGAAGACCTCGGCGTCAATGTGAAGGACGTGGGCACGCACGGCCGGGAATCGGTAGACTATCCAGACTTCGCGATCGCCGTCGCCAGAGCCGTCGCCTCGGGCGAATGTGAGAAGGGAATCGTTATCGACACAATGGGCATAGGCTCCTCCATAGCCGCAAACAAGGTCCGGGGAGCAAGAGCCGCGCTCTGTCACGACGTTGCGACAGCCCGCAACAGCCGCGGCCACAACGACGCCAACGTGCTGGCGCTGGGCTCGCAGGTAGTGAGCCCGGGCAACGCCCGCCGGATCGTGCGGGAGTGGCTCGCGACCCCCTTCGAGGGCGGCCGCCACGCCCGCAGGGTGCAGAAGATCATAGACGCCGAGGGCGGGTAGGGGCGCTGCCGCAGTACGCATGGCCCGTAGGAACCACCGCCGCGCCCTCGCCATCTGCGAGCAATTGCCCGACCCCCGGCTGCCGCCGGCCAGCCGACCGGCTCCGTGAGCGCCACGCCGATGTGGCCCGGGTCCAGGCAGAAATCGATCGCCTCTTAGAGCAAGCCCGGCAGGCCGCACAAAAGCAGAGGTAGGACGCCTCAACGCGTTACGAGGGAAGCGCCTGTGGCAGCCCGAGTACATCGGAGTTTGAATTCATTTGACACCTTCGATCGATTGAGATGTCGTATTACAGAGGTACTATCGATGGAGAAGCACGTGAGAATGGTGAAGATATCTCCGAAATTCCAGGTGGTGATTCCCCGCGAGGTCCGCAGGGCGCTCCGGCTCTGCGCCGGCCAGAGAATGCTGGTCATCGCCTACGGGAACCGCATTGAGCTTATCCCTGTGAGGAAGATCTCGGAGATGCGTGGTTTCCTTAAGGGTATCGACACGCATTTGCAACGGGAGCAGGACCGAGTATGAACCTGGTGGACTCATCCGGTTGGCTTGAGTATCTGGCTGACGGACCCCGCGCCGAGTCGTTTTCGCGTCCACAGTGGATGGCTTTGATATACAATGCAGAACAGGGAGAACAACATCCTGCGGCACGCTGCCGCACAAATATGGAGTTCTTACGATGAGCATTACGGTACGAGAAGCACGACCCGCAGACGCACCCGCCGTTGTTCGATTGATTCTCGAACTGGCGGCGACGATCGGCGAGGACAGTCCGATTACGGAAGACTACGCCGCAAAATACCTTTCTTCTCCGGGAAGCACGGTCCTTCTCGCTGAAACGCGAGGACAAGCCGTCGGCCTGCTCAGCTACTCTGTACGGCCGGACCTGTATCATTCCGCCGGTTCGTGTCTGATCGAAGAGCTCATTGTCCAGGAATCTGCGCGCAGACAAGGTGTGGGCAGTCTGTTAATGACGAAACTGTTGTCACGACTCGCCGCCTCGGACTGCGCCGAGGTATCCGTAGCGACGATGTCATCCAACACTGAGGCGATCGAGTTCTATCGGAGACACGGCCTGGTGGATGACGCCGTGTTTCTTGAACAACACTTCAATCGTTAGGACGCTACGAGAGAAAATCGACAAGAGGAGGTTCTGCCATGCGAACCCCCGTGTTCGTATTCCTGGTGCTGTTCCTGGCTGTCGTCTCCGGCTGCGGCAGTGACGAGAAGAAGGCGGAACGACGATCCCATGAGGCAGGAAGTCCTGCACCCGGAACCGAAATAGCCCAGGTCGATCCCAGACAATCTGCGCCCCAGCAGAGCGGGAGGCATCAGGACGAAGGCAATTCGCAAACCTTGGCCGGCGACGTGGGAGGTCCAGAGATCTATCTGGAAGTACGCAGGGCTTCCTTTCAACTAAACCTTGCGGACGTAGGTATCGTGGAATTGAAGATAAGCACTGCTGGCTCTGCGCCTGACAAGCTCATTGGGGTTCAGGCTAACCTGCCTGGGGCGTCCGCGCGCATCGTGAAGATCCAGAATCTTCTTGACGGGACAGTGACCACAGTTCCCGCAATCGAGATTCCTGCGAACACTGTTACTGAGGGAGTCACTGTCTGGATATCGGGCATTCCTCATTCCCTCAAGATTGGAGACGAATTCTCTCTGGTAATCACCTTCGAGCATTCTGGTTCCAGGACACTCAAGGTGAAGTTCGAGAGTTTCTCGATGGTTGATACAAAAGATTTAGGCATAAAGGCCAAGGCTCTCGCCGAGGCCGGAAAGCGGTCGCCAAAGAAGACGGAGATGTAGCAGCATGGAACAAGCAGACAGTCTTCGACACGCCACGAAGCTCCTGGAGCTCGTGAGCTATCAGGACGGTTCGATCGTCAGCCGCACCGTCATCAAGAGCCCCAACGGCTCGGTGACCGCTTTTGCATTCGACAAGAATCAAGAAATCAGCGAACACACGGTACCCTATGACGCGCTTGTGTACATTCTGGATGGAGAGGCGGAGATAAGAATATCCGGTGTGGTGCACAAGATGGGCAGCGGCGATGCGATTCTGATGCCGGCGAACGAGCCTCACGCAGTCAAAGCGACTCAGAGGTTCAAGATGCTGCTGTCCATGGTGCGAAAGCCGTAGAGGCGAGGGGACTGCCGCGTTGGAGACTTCAAGACCGGAGCCTCCGTCCTGCGCGTGCATGGAGCGGGGGACGGAGCGCAATGCAACGAGCTAGGCATGGACCTCCATCCGGTGCGCGCACAGCCGGGGGCAACCCTGCCCACGAATATTGTTGACTGCCGTCCCGCGAGTTTGCTACCGTTGACGCTACCTTAAAGGCTGAGGAGAGGAGTTTCTCCCCGGTATTTCTTTCTGGCGTCGTGGCTTCTGCCGGTTTTCGGCGGCAGAACTTCACAATACGTGAGGATTCCCGCACAGGAAGGGACTGACTCGATATGTCTCACCCACGCTCTAACTCCAGCGCGTCGCGCTCCGGTTCCCGCGCGTCCCGGGCATTCAGCGCGTCCCGCGCGCCGAAGTCGCTTATCTGGATACTGCTTCCTCTGTTCCTTGTCTTCTTGTCGGGTTCCGCCGCAGGCCAGGACGTGGGCCGTATAATCGGCAAGGTTCTGGACGCGGAAACCGGAAAGCCGCTTGCCTACGCCAACATAGTGCTCGTCGGCACGACGTACGGTGCGATGTCAACGGGCGACGGGGAGTACATAGTGGTTGGAGTTCCGGTGGGCGTCTATTCCGTGCGCGTCAGCTACATGGGCTACACGACCGTGACGCGCAAGGAAGTGGAGGTGCGGCCTCACGAAGCCGCCAGGGTGAACTTCGAGCTCAAGACGACGACGGTGGGTTCCACCGACGAGATAGTGGTTACCTCCACACGCCCTATGGTCGAAGTGGACGTGACCTCGACCGTCAGGTCTCTGACGAGCGAGGAGCTGAAGACGCTTCCGATAGGAGAGACTCTCCAGGACGTGCTCGCCCTCCAGGCCGGCGTTGTCGGCTCGAGGGACGAAATTCACATTCGAGGCGGGCGGACTGACGAGATCGTCTATATAGTGGACGGGGTAAAGATGAAGGACGCCCTCTCCGGAAGCTCTACCGGCGAGCAGCTCGGTGCGCGCTCTGTCGCCGAGATGAGCGTCATAACCGGAGGGTTCAGCGCAAAGTATGGCCAGGCGCTTTCGGGTGTCGTGGACGTCAAGGTGCGCGAAGGCGGTTCCGCGTACCACGGCTACGCGGCCTACTCGACGGACAGGACTCCGTTTTTCAGCTACTTCAACTACGACTACGTCAATCTACAGATCGGCGGCCCCGAGCCGCTGACTTCGTATCTTCTTCCGGCCCTACAAGCGAAGCTCCCCGGCCAGGCGACCTTCTTCCTGGACGTCTCAGGGGAGGTATCCGACACTTATCTGCCGGACATCGGAGACTTGAAGAAACTGAACAAGGTGATCAAGATCGCAGATACCGACGGTTTTCCTTACACCTGGTACAGGGGCTACCCGGGAAACCCGAGGGTTATTTCCAGCTACAAGGACAGCTTCTTCGGAAACGAGTTTACGTACGGCTCCTTCTTCACGCCAAGAAGCGACAACAACTGGCGACTTCTGGGAAAACTCGTGTGGAAACCCAGCTCCAGTCACAAGCTCGGCCTCGCCACGACCAAGTGGATCGGCATAGGCCAGGGTTTTGGGGATCACGACATCGGAGACGTGGCCAAGAACATCACAAGCTATCCGTGGTCGTGGAGCCGGAGACTCGATCACTACTACACTATAACGGACGACAGAAACAGCGCGTCGGTTTTCTGGAAACACACGCTGAGCAAGTCCGCCTATCATAACCTCCAGATTTCGAGATACTTCAGCGGCTCGCACAGAGACGTCGCCGGCAAGTTGTGGAACGAGTACGAGCAGGACGACGACAAGTCCCTGCCGGACAGCCTCAACAACGTCTATTTTTTCGACACCGGGGACGCTCAGGACTGGAGAGACAGGTACATCGAGACGTGGAGTCTGAGTTGGGATCTGATGAAGCGCTTCGAGCCCCATCACGAATTAATCGCCGGTTTTGAGAGCAAGTACGAAAACGTTCAATACATAAGTATCGCGAGGCCATGGGAATACGACCTCGACGGATTGGGCAGGGAGCACGACCTCTTCCACGTTTATCCAAACACGGGCTCGCTGTACGCGGAGGACAAACTGGAGTACGAGGGCTTCATTGCGAACATCGGGGTTAGATACGACTACTGGTTCCCGGGCGCGGCCGTCGAGAGAGCCGTCGCGGACACCTCGAACAAGAACATAACGTCATTCACGAGGGCGAATTTCTATCACGATACCCGCGAGCTCTTCGGGCATCGTTTCAAGGCACACGTGAGCCCGCGCCTCGCCGTTTCTCATCCCATTACCGAGAGAGACAACCTCTTCTTCAACTACGGCCACTTCACGCAGTGGCCCACGTATTTCTACGTCTATTCCAAGATCACCTCCGTCTCGAGCGAAAGCTATCCCAGAATCGGGAATCCCAACCTGAACCCCGAGATATCCGTTCAGTACGAGCTGGGAGCCCGGCATCAATTCGCGGACGACATGGCCGGCGACATCACGCTTTTTTATAAGGACATCTACGACTATCCCACGGCGACCCCGTTCACGATAAGGGCGGGCATAGACCCCTCAACAGGGCAGCCGCTCGTCACCACGTTCTTCATTTACAGAAACGTGGACTATGCGCGGTCGAGAGGCGTGGAGATAGAGTTCAAGAAGAGAAAAACCAGGAATGTTTCCTTCGGTGCCTCTTACACCTACTCGGTCGCAACGGGGAAGAGTGCCGACCCAAACGCCGCCAAGCTTGTTCAGGAGGCGGGCGGCGACTTCAGCGAGCCGAACCTGGGCGAGATTTTCATGTGGTGGAACAGGCCGCACAAACTCACGGGCTATCTGGACTACCGCGTGCCGCTCGGCGGCCCGCCTGCTTCGGTTTTCGGGCTCAAGGTCCCGCCGGGCT
>JAZDPI010000044.1:0-17169 GCA_043797775.1 Candidatus Eiseniibacteriota bacterium | reverse complement strand
CGTCAATCATGTGATGCGGAACGCGGGAACGGTCTTCCTCCGTCGGCTTCGCCGTGCCTATGTCCAGTCCTTTGAATATCTGTCTGGAATCGGCGGAGACTATTTCGCCGCCCACGGCCTCGGCCACCACAATCGCGGCCTCGGTCTTCCCGACGGCCGTGGGGCCTACAACGGCGGGAATGACGATGCGCCCTGCCTCGGTCTTCCGGAGCAAAAGGTGCCTATGTCCGTCCGAATCGGTGTTCAATTTCATCCAGAGAGAGTGTGATGAAGGTGGGGCGGCCGTGAGGGTCACCCTGCGGCATGCTTGTACCGAAAAGCCTGTCGATCAGGTAGTTCATCTCCTCGAGGGACAGGGGGCTGTTGGCCTTGACGGCTGCGTGGCAGGCGAGCGCTCGCGCCACCCTTTCCTCGAGCGGCGTGCTTCCTCCGGGCAGCATGACGGCGTCGACCATGTCGTGCAGCAGTTGACCTTCTCTCCATCCTCTGAGGCCCGGCGGGATCCCTTTCACCACTATCCGGCTCCCCCCCGCAGATCTCATGTCAAACCCGAGCCGCCTGAGATGAGCCTCGATGTCCAGCAGGACCTGGAATTCGTCCGGAGAGAGATCGACGATCAGTGGAAACAGCAACTGTTGGCTGGACGGCGACCCCTGCGCGAGCGTCCTGCGCGCGTCCTCATAGAGTATGCGCTCGTGCGCAGCGTGCTGGTCTATTATCACAAGCCCCCCCTTCGTCTGGGCGAGCACGAACGTGCCGTGCAACTGCCAGAGGGCCACCATGACAGATTCGCCCGCCGCCCCGGGGATCCCACCGGCCAAACTCCCGGGCTCCTCCTTGACGAACGAAAGCTGGCCGCCACCTGCGGCGTACTCTACTGGTTCAACACGAGTTACAGAACTGTCTTGAGGTAATATCTCAAGCGACGCTCCTCCCGGTCTCTCGATGCTCGCGAGCGCCATGCCCGAAGCCTGCCGAAGAGTCTCTCTGACCAATCGGAACACGAGGTCCCTCATCCAGCCCTCGTTCGCGAATCTCACCTCCCGCTTCGTCGGATGGACGTTCACGTCCACCCCGTCGGGCGGCGAGTCAATCAGGATCACGCACATCGGAAACCGATCCCGGGGCAGGAGCCCGGAGTATGCCTCTCTGACCCCGAAGGCCAGAGTGGAGTTCGAGACCCAGCGCCTGTTCACGAAAAAGAGCTGATATTCCGCCGTGGTGCGCGAGAGGTCGCCTCCTCCCACGAAACCGTGGATTCTCACGCCGTCCTGGTCCGAATCAACGGGAAGAAAGCGCTCGCTAGTCTCCAGGCCGTAAAGGGACACCATTCTATCGAAGAGCTTCTCGGCCGCAGGCAGATTGAGAAGCTCGCGCTCCGTCTGCCTGAGAACAAAGCGGATGTTCTCGAACGCCAGGGCGTACGAGGTGATGATTCTAATGATGTGTCTAAGTTCCGTGATACGTGATCTGAGAAACCTTCTTCTGACGGGGGTGTTGAAGAAGAGGTCGCTCACGGTGACCGTCGTGCCCGGGGCCCTTCCTGCATCCACCACCTCTTCAATCTCGCCTCCCAGGCAGCGGACCAGCGTCCCGGACAGGCCGTCCCTGTCTCGCGTCGTCAGCACCAGCCTCGAAACCTGTGCGATGCTGGGCAAGGCCTCTCCACGAAACCCCAGCGTTCTGATCCCGAGCAGGTCTGCCTCCCCGAGAAGCTTGCTCGTGGAGTGGCGCTCCAGGCTCAACAGCGCGTCCTCCCTGCTCATCCCCGCCCCGTCGTCCGAGACGGTGATCTCACTGTAGAGAGGATCGCCCAATCGAACGGTGATCTGCGTCGCTCCCGCGTCGATGGAGTTTTCGACGAGCTCCTTCACGACGCTCGCCGGGCGCTCGATCACCTCGCCTGCCGCGATCTTCTTGACGACGTCAGGCGGCAGCGTCTTAATCTTCATTCGCCTCACCACTCAGCCAAGAGACAACAGTCAGCCCGCGCTCGGCCCCGTGACGACGAGGAGGACAACCGCAACCAGGATCGAAACAATCAATGACGTCCTCATTCAAGCACCCTCCGCACGGGTCTTCGTCCTCCGCCTGCCGCACGCAATGCCGCGCGCCAATCCCGCGCGCAGTGAAATGGAGAATCAGGCTCAGAGAAGCCGGCAGACGGGCTCCATATTACCTGCAAGGGAATCCGGCGTCAATCCGGCTTTGTCACGCGGGCTGCGGGGGCCACTTTCGCTTAGACAGACACGGAGCGGGCGAAAGGAGTTGAAGTGGGAAGGTGAAACGTGCAGTGAAAACTGCGACAGGGATTCGGCCGGGTGGAAGGGAGGAGGCTATTCAAGCCTCTTCATCACGACCTCCGAGGCCTTACCGAGGTCGGAGACGTCTTTGGGCCAGTAGACCTGGCGGCCTTTGAATTTCAGCTCCGGCGCCGGGGAGACGTATCTGACGGCCCCAATTCGTCTCAGAAGCTCTTCTATTCTCTGGAGAATAATGCCGCCTTCTCGCGGAGTCTGGGGCGACACGACCACAAACACGGCCTCGCCGGTTCTGCCGACTGCGTCGACCTCTCGAATGGTTCTTCGCAGAGCCCCGCAGAACTCCTCAAGGAAGGCCCCCCGCCACTGATCTCCGAACCTCTGAAAGGCCGCAGTCAACCCTTCGATCTCGACGAGGCTGATGCAGAAACCGATCCCGTAGCGCTCGTAGCGTTTGCTCTCCTCTTCGATCTTCTTCAGTATCGCCTCGGTCCCGAGGAGCCCGCTTTCACTATCTCTCTCACTGAACTGCTGGGCCTGCACCGAGACGAGCGCCTTCTGAAGGCCGTGGGCCGCATAGCCGCAGAACGACTTGAAGCAATCAGTGTCGGCCTTCGTGAAGGCCTCTCTCTTCTTCACTCCCTTTCTTATCAGTATGCACACGCCGAGAAACTTGGGATCTGCCTTGAGGGGACCCGCCACGAATGAGCTCACGCTGAGCCGCTCAAGTTCAAGATTCAGCGTCTCGTCAACCGAACCGGACGAAATGAAGCTCATCTCCTTCAGAGCCTCCGCGCAAAGAAGCTCGCGTGCCCTCGCGATCTCTTCGTCTTCCTCCACCCCTTCGACTCCCTGGAGTCGATCCACAAACCACGTCCGCCCGTCCTCGCAAACGACTACGCCCACGTCCGCCTTGAGCATTCTCGTACCTTCTGCAGTAATGACGCGGAGCACGTCCTCCACTTTCTGAGCCGCCATCATGGACGAGACCGCCTGGTTGAACTCGCCAAGCGCGGCCGCTTGCTCCTTGAGACCCCTGAGTGACGTCTCTCTGCTCAGTTCCTTTGCGATGAAACGACCTGCTCTCTCGAGGGCGCCGAGCAGACCCTCCAGCTCTGTGTCGCTCACCTTTGCCGAATCGAACACCACCAGACCCTGAAGCCGCTCCGTCACAAGAGGGATGCACAGCATCCCGAGATCGTCTCCTTCCAGGTTCGGCGAGACCAGACTTCCCGGCAAGAGTGCAAGGGGACGACCGGAGGCGGCCGCCCGCCCCAGGAAACCCTTCCCCCTGATCACTTCCGCAGGAAGACGCAACCGCACCTCCGGGCTTGAAGCCGCCGCCAGCAGAAGTTTCTCGGGAATGTCCCTGTCCGGCAGGTAAATGCAGCAGTCGGCCTGAATTCTGTTCGCCAGAGAGACCGCCAACCTGCACAGCTTGTCTTCAAGCGGTGTCTCTCTTCCTATCTCTTCTTCCGCGATCTCCCTCAGCGTAAACTCGAGAGCCCTGTTGGTGATAGTGCTGTACTCGATGGCTCGCTGCAGGACCTCTGTGACTCGTTCGGCCATCTTCTCCAGAAGGTGAAGGTCCTTCTCCTGAAAGGCCTCGTAGTCACGGAAGCTGCTCACGTTCAGTACGCCGACCGTCCTGCCCTTCGCTATCAGGGGCACGCACATCGCGGCCTTGATGTTGCTTCTCTCTCTCGGTTTCTTGAACCCCTCCGCATCAGGCTCACCGGAGATCAGCAAAGGTTGACCGTCCTTCGCAACCTTACCTGCGATGCCCTCACCTACCCGCTGCCTGGTTCTGCGGACGGTCTCGTTGCTGAGCCCGAACGCCACGGCTATGCTCAACTGCTCGCCCGTTTCGTCCAGCAACATGATCGATCCCGAGTCGGCGCCGGTGCAGCTTATGCCGAGCTCCAGAATCCATCTGAGGAGCTTCTGCTTGTCCAGAGCAAGATTCAGCGTCTTGGCAAGGTCGCCGAGCGCGTCGGCCTCGCTGCTCTCCGGTTCCCGTCTCCGTTCGCCCGCCTCCGCGGGCACGCACGGTTCCGGTCCTCCGCGGATCCCCATCTGCGTCTCTTCTTCCGCCTGAGACGGTTCCGGTGCCTCCCGCCCCGGCCTCAGCGCGTCTGCCGGCGTCATCGTGACGGTTCTTCCTCCCAGGATTTCCCCCAACGCCCGCTCCGTCTCCTCGCTACCGCACACGGCTACATCAAGCCCCAGGTCCGCGAGCGAGCTCAGGCTGGACGTCACCGGAAGCCTCATAACCTCCCCCAACCTCAACACCACCGACGCCGGATCTTCGTCCGCCAGAGCCACAAGCTCCCATCTCTCGTCGCGCAGCAGCGACGGGACCAGATCCAGGTCTTCCTCCTTGAGGCCGACCACCGCCAGCCGTTTTCTTTTCTCTACCATACAGCAACGCCTTTCGCACACGAGGTGCAGTATCCCGCGAATGCAACAAACATACCAAGTGCCGGAACGTGCGGCCGAACCAACCACACCCGCCCAGGGGCGGCAACTCTCTGAGAGACAGCCGGTTCAGCCGCGGGTCGATAGACCCCGCCGGCCGAAAGACGCGGCCGGTCGGGCGCAGCCTTGCAAACTGCAATGTGTCGTGCTTTTTGAAGACCCTGCCCGAAGGGCGGAGGCGGCGTCTCGTGATTCGCGAACTTGCGGTAAACAGACTACTTCAGTTCGACCGCCACGGTCACAAGATTCTGTGAACGATCCCTTCCTCGTACTGCAACAGTGTGAGCTCCCCGCGCCAGCCCCTCTATGGTGATCGAGAATCTTTCTTTCGTGGAATCAAACAGACCGTCCGCGGACTGCGCCCTCCGCCATGCGCCTCCGTCCACCGAGTAGTCCACGGCCACAACGGGGCTCATCCTGTCAGCCACAGTACCGCTCACGACGACCCGGCTCCCAACTCTCTTCGAGCCTACGCCCGTGATGGCAGGCGGCGTGTTATCCACCTCGAAGGCGGAACTGACGTTTTCGCCCGTCGAGGCGTCTTCGGGCACGTTGTCGCCTGCATCGCTCGCCACCACCTTGAGAACGTAGCTGCCGTCCGCGACGGAGGAGGTGTTCCAGGCCAGGAGGGATTGTCTGAAATCCTCCTTGATCACCTTCCAGGTCCCCTCGCCGACACCCCGGTAATAGATTGAGAAGCTCAGTCTGTCACCGTTGGCGTCAGACGCCTCCCAGAAGCAGGTCCTCAGCGCCGTGGCCCAGCCGGCCTCGTCACCAGGACCCCCTTCCTCCTCTCCGACTATCGAGTACTCGACTTTGAGGCCTCCCGGCAACGCCTGCGATACCCGCTCCGGGGCTCTGTCCATGCCCCCCCTCGAAAACGGCACGTCCTGCCCCGAGACCTGCACGGAGCTCACCTTCGGCGGCAGATTCTTCTCGAGATAAGACAAAACCACCCGGCTGAGCGACGGAGACGCCTTTCCTCGGCTCGAGCGCAGTAGTGCTCTCCACTGCACGAACCTGCCCGGCGCAACCGCCGGCACCTGGCCGGCCGTCTCTGACTCCGCGCTCCACTCGCTCCAGGTCTTGTCCGGCTTCTCCGAGTTACCGGACCTGACCTGCAACGCAATCGAGCTGCCCTGCGGGACCTCGCCCTCCCAACGCACCGATCCCCATCTCGAGATCCCCGCGGCGTCGAAAGGTTTCGATGTCAGACTTCCTTCAGTGCACACCAACGGCCCGGCCCGATAGAGCCCGGCTCTATTGCCGGTGCAAAACAGAAACGCTCCCCTGCCGGGCGCCGTCCCCACACCCTCCCGCTTCTCCCGACCCCTCTCCACCGGAGCGCCGGCCTGCAGGACAACGTCCAGCACCTGCGACTCCGCCACTTTCAGAACGATTCCCAGCATGTCGGACGTGAGGCCATATATCACACCATTGTCACCCGTGCCCACGACAAGACTGTCCTCACCCGCGAGACCCAGGCAGTGAACGGTCGAACGCGACGTGGACCAGAGCTTCGTCGCACTTCCGTCCTGACTGACGCGATACACGCTCGAGCTCAACTTCTTCTCTTCGCCCGACTGCGCATACGGCTCATCGGACCTGGCTTCAACGTCACGGCTCTTCTTCTCTCCTCCACCCGTCACGGCGGCCACGTAGACGCGCCCGTCGCCGGCCACGGCGATGTCCTTCACCTCTTCCTCGCTGCAATCGTAGAGCACTCGTCCCTTCCCATCCTGCGATACGGAAACGACCAGCCCGCTGCCCTCCGTGCCAATCACGAGATTGTCACCCAGCATCCGGGCGCACATCACGTGTCTCTCGCCCGTCTCGTAGAATACCCGGCCCGAACCGTCGGCCCCTATTCTGTAGACTCTACCCCGGTCGCCGGTACCCGCGTACAGATTGCCCTTGCCGTCGGCGCACAAACACCACACGTAGCTCTCGCCGCTCTCGAAAAACACCGAGCTCTCGCCGCCGGCGCCGATCCTGTATATCACTCCTCCCGGAGACGTACCCGCGTAGACGGTGCCGTCCTCCAGAGCGACCAGGCTCAGGATTTCAAGCTCCGGACTGTCGAGCACGACGGACGCCCTGCCCCTCTCGTCGAGCCTGTAAACCTTGCCGCCGTCGCCGCTGCCGGCGTACAGGTTTCCCTTGCCGTCCAGCGCCATGCACCAGAAATAGCTCTCGTCCGCCACAACAAGCGTGTCCAGCGCCGGCGCCAGCGACACTACTCCTCGGGAGCTGACCGAGACACACTCCAGCGTCCCGGAACGGAAATCTGAAGCCCTGTCCGTGGTCCAGAACGAGGTTTCTCTCGGAATCACGCACGGGGCCAGGAGCACCAGCGCTGAAAGGAACACTGCCGCAGTCAGAACACGAGGCATCGCAGCGCGGCGCGCTAGAGATGTCGATCTCACACCTACCTCCGGTTTCTTTCCGGTTCCTACTCCCGGTTTCCTTCTCGTTTGACTCTGACGGTAATCGTCTTGCATCCCCGCACAACGTACCCCGTATCGAGCGACGCAGCGGCCACGGGCGTAAACGGGGTCTCCACAAGAGAAGCCGCCCTGCTTGCATTCCGGATGACCGCGGCGAACGAAGCCGGGGCCGACGGGAAGGCCCTCCCCTCGATTCCGGCTCCCTCGAGTTCCGCGTAGGCCACGAGCTCTATGCGATTTCCGAAGCCCGAGCTTTCGATTTGTGTCAGCAATTGCTCAAAACTGCTCGGTGGAAGTCTCCTGTTCGTGGATTCCTCCTCCCACTTTCTGACCAGCGGAGACGAGCAGACCTTTATGTGCAGCGCGGCGGCGCCGCACGTGGCCGGGATCGGCACGGCCACGCGTTCCGTGAAGGGCTCCCCGCGAAACGGCCTGAGCCTCACCGTAAGCCACAGCGAGTCCCCGGGTTCGACCTCCTGCGAAGCCGCGTACACCTCTTCGATGACCGCGCTTCTCTGTTCGTAGTCGATTCTCACGTCCCAGGTGATCTGCTCGATGTTCACCTGTTCGTAGGGATTACCCAAAACCAACTCCAGCGGTCCCGCAACCGCCCGGGCGATTTCCACGGCAGGAGACGTCGTGACAAGAAGGTCTCGATGTGTGAGCTTTCGGATCGCCCCCCGCGCGTCAACAAGGGTGATCTCGCCCTTCAGGCCGACGGTCGATTCCGTGCGGACCCCTCCGCCCGTCAGAACGGCACTGGACACGCTCCAGGCCACAAGCGAGGGCGTGAGGAGAGTGCTCCTCATGACGTCAAAATGAAAGGACCCCCGTTCCCCCTCCTCCGTTCGCACGCGAACGTCCACGGGAATGAGTCGCGGCATGCGACCCACCTCTCCTTCGACCCCGGCCGGCCCGTCGCTCGTTATGGTCCCGACTATCTCAGAAGCACTGCCGAACTTGAAGGATCCCGAAATACTCGGCAGCACGGTGTGGATGAACGCCGAGCCCATCGGAATCTCGACCGGCCCTCCCAGGAACAAGCCGTGACCGAACCCGAGTATGCTCCTCCCCCGGGCGAGAGTCACCGTGCCTATCGCGGCTATCGTTCCGTCGCCCGACACGAGCTGGGCCGCCAGAGGAGAACCCGGCTGCAGCGTTTCCCCCATCCCTTCACTGGGTCCGCCCGTCTGTGCAACCAACACGTTGAACCCGCTCAACTTCCGGCGCATCAGGTCCAGCACGGCCGGGTGAAAACCGGACACAAGCACCGGCGTGCCGATCTCCCTCAGCGTGCCCCCGGAGGCAGCGGCGTCCTCCCACCTGATTTCTCCACTCTTGCCGCCGCCCGAACCGCGCGATGACCTGCCGACCTCCAGCATTTCGCCGATGGGAGTGATACCGGCTATCGGCTCCTTCGAGAACGGCCAGGAATACGCAAGCGCGCCGATGAGCTTGCCGTCGACGTATATCGGTGTCCCGCTCATTCCGGCGGCGATGCCCGTGTACTCCAGCACCGGACCCGACGCTCGCGCGAGTATAAGGTCGCCGCCCGGGCGCCAGTCTCTGAGTATTCCGAGGATCTCGACGTCGAACTCTTCTATTCTCGCCCCCTGGAAAACGGTTTTCCCCTTTCCCTTCATCCCGGGCCTGATCTCGTCCACCGACATGAACGGCGTCTCGGTCGCAGACCCGCCGAGGGCCTGAGACCCGTCGGAGGCCGACAAACCCAGGGCCAGGACGACCGCAAGGGCTTTCAGAACACGTTTCGTCTTCATCGCTTCTCCACTCGACGTTCTAGCTGCCGGCCAGCTTGACCAGGCGGTACTCTCTGCTTCCCATGCCGAGCTCTTCCGCATACGAGATCTGCCGCTCTCCGTCTATCTCGGGCCGCAGCGCCTTGAACTTGTCCTTTCCGCGCCCGGCATCGTGCGCGAGCTCGGATTCCGGAAGGCCCGGCATCGCAGTCACCATGTCGAGCGAGGCCTGTTCAACCGCCACCGGGTCGGTAGAGCCAAGTATGCCCACGTTCGGCACGATGGGGTTGTCGCTCCATCCGAGGCAATCGCAGTCCGGCGTGACGTCCATCACGACATTGAAGAACACGGCCTTGCCTTTCTTGTGCTTCAAGACCGCCCAGGCGGTTTCGACGATCTTCTCACACAAGTTCGCCGGCGACTCGTTCCACAAGACCTTGAGAGCCCGCGCCGGACACACAGATATGCACTCAGCGCAGCCCACGCACCTGGCGTGGTCAAAGCTCGCCTTCTCTGACACGATTCCTATCGCCGCCTCGGGACAAACCTCCACACACCTTCCGCATCCCGTGCAGAGGCCTCGATCCCTGAACTGGGGCTTCACGACGGCGTGCATCATTTGCTTCTGGCTTCTGGAGCCGAGCCCCATCCCCAGGTTCTTGAGAGTGCCCCCGAAACCGGTGGCCAGGTGCCCCTTGAAATGCGCCAGGCTGACCAGCGCATCGGAGTAGTGAACGGCCGAGGCGTACTTCACCCGCTTGAAGTGCTTGAGCCCGGTCTCCACGGCCACGCAGTCCCGCCCGCGTATTCCGTCCGCGATGACGACCGGCGCCCCGACCGAGGCGTAGCTGAACCCGTTGCGGACGGCAAGATTCAGGTGGTCCACCGCGTTGCTCCTGCACCCGAAGTAGAGCGTCGAAGAATCGGTCAGAAAGGGTTTGCCCCCGCATTTCTCGACCCACTCGACCGCCACCCTGAAATAGACAGGGCGCACATAGGTGGTACAGCCTTCCTCGCCAAACGTCCCCTTGACGGCCACGACGTCGCCCCGCTCGACGATCGCCGGAGACATGGCTTCGAACATGTCCCCGAATCGGCCGACGAGGCTCCGGTTGGCCTCCGATCTGGCAGGCGCGAAATACACGTCACTTGCACGCTTCACGCCCGGTCGCCTCCTGCTCGATTCTCTTGAGAAGATTGATCCCCCTTCTGGCCGCCTCCACGTTCAGGCTTTCGTCCATGAGGATTCCCTCAAACCTGAGCTCCACAAGCCCCCTGACGACTGCCGGCCAGTTCACCGTGCCCAATCCCACCTCCAGGTGCTCGTCCAGACTGCCCGCGTTGTCATGCACGTGAACGTGACTCGTCAGATTGCCCAGGTGCCGGAGCATCTTCTCCGCCGCCACGGTCGTTGTGTTGGCGTGGCCGACGTCGAACGTAATACCCGCGCCTGCGAGCCCCTTTGCAAGGTGCATCACGCCGGACGCCAGACTCCTCTCGGCAAACGGCAACCCCGAGGGCATGTTTTCCAAACAGATCCTCGTCTCTCGCGAAACGGCAAACTCGTGTATGCGCGCCAGCGACTCCTTCTCGAGCCCCTTCACCCTGTCGCGCTCCTCCAGGCTCCCCCTCGAGCCCCTGGCAGGATGAACGACGACTATCGGTGCCCCGATGATGGACGCAACCTCGATCGCCTCGAGCACCCCATCCACACTGCGACCTCTCACCGAGTCGTCAACTGCACCGATGTCCGCGTCTGTAAAGGGACAGTGGACGGAGTACTCTATGCTCAGACTCCTCTTCACGGATCTCAAGAACTCGGTGTTTACCTCCAGCGGTCTTCTGTAGGGACTGTCACACACAATCTCCACGGCCTCGAAACTGTTTCTCGCCTTGTCGAAAAACTCCTCCACCGTCCCCTTCATCAAAGTTGAAACACCGTATTTCATTGCAGCGGCTCCAATGTTGTCATCCGACGACGTTTCCTTCCGAGTCGCGATCCGAGGGATCCCGTCCGGGCTTCCGGTCAACTGCGTACTTCTGCTTAAGATGATCCAGCGTCCGAATGGCGTCGACGGGCCTCATCTGCTCCACGTCGATGCTTCTGAGCTCCTCCACCATCTGTCTCGCGCGCTCAGAGAAAAGGTCAAGCTGGCATGGTTTTGCCTCCGGTGCCGGCTGTGCGGCGCTCCTGAGCCGCCCGTTCTCTAGAGACAGAAGTATCTCCTTCGCCCTCTCTATGACCGGCTCGGGCAGTCCGGCCAGTCTGGCTACCTGAATCCCGTAGCTCCTGTCCGAGGCCCCCTCCACGACCTTTCTTACAAACACGATCCGATCGCCCCATTCCTTCACGAGCACGTTGAGGTTCTTGGCACGCTCCAGGCGTGAAGCCAGTGCGGTGAGCTCGTGGTAGTGAGTTGCGAAGAGCGTGCGAGGACCCAAGGAGTGGAGGTACTCTATGACGGACCACGCGATGCTCATTCCGTCAAACGTGCTCGTGCCTCTGCCCATCTCGTCGAACACGACCAGGCTCCTCCTCGAGCAGTTGTGCAGGATACTGGCGGTCTCACTCATCTCGGTCAGAAACGTGGACCGGCCCCTGGCTATATCGTCCGAGGCCCCCATTCTGCAAAACACGCGGTCCGCAATGCCGATTTCCGCGTCCGAGGCGGGCACGAAACAGCCTGCCTGCGCCAGAATCACGGCCAGAGCCACCTGCCTTATGTAGGTGGACTTACCCGCCATGTTGGGGCCCGTTATGATCACTATTTGAGACTCTTCACAGTTCATTTCGACGTCGTTGGGCACGAAGCTCTCGGCCTCGAGAGCCGCCTCGACCACGGGGTGCCTGCAGTCGCGCAACACAATTCTCGAATCCTCTCGGATCTGAGGCCTCACGTAACCCCGCTCCATCGCCACCCGTGCCGACGAGAGCAGAAAATCCGCCTCGGCCACCGCGCGGGACGCCTCCAGCAACAACCCCGAGGATTCCGAAATCCGCTCCTGGACGTCGCGCAGGAGCTTGAGCTCTAACATCAGCTCGCTCTCCTCGGCGCCCAGCACGAGCACCTCCTTCTCCTTCAGGTCGGCCGTTATGTATCTCTCGGCGTTGACCAGTGTTTGCTTTCTCACGTAGTCCGCCGGGACGCGCGCGAGATTGGTCTTGCTTACCTCGATGTAGTAGCCGAAAACCTTGTTGAATCCCACCCTGAGAGACGCGATCCCTGTCGCATTTCTCTCCCGCTCCTGAAGCGATCTTATCCACTTCTTGGCGTCCAACGAGCATTCTCTGACGCTGTCCAGCTCTTCCGAGAAACCGGGCCGAACGAAGCCCGGGCTTCTCGCCAGCACCGGCGCCTCCTCCACAAAAGCCCTCTGGATCAGCGAGTCCAGCTCTCCCGTGTCTCCTATCCCCCCCGCCAGCTGCCTGAGGAGCGAACTCTCCGCTCCCGACAGCGTCTCCCTCACCTGCGGAAGCTGAGCCAGGCACTTGCCCAGAGCCACGACGTCGCGCGGCCCGCCCTTGCGGTTCGCCACCCTCGTCAGAAGCCGCTCGACGTCAGGAAGACCCTTGCAGGCGGCCACCAGCTTCTCTCTCATCCGAGAGGACCGCGTGAGCTCCGCCACGGCATCGTGGCGTGCCGAGATGGCGTCGCTGCCCACGAGCGGCCTCAGGAGGCTGGCCCTCAGGAAACGCGCGCCCATGGGAGTCTCCGTCCGCTTTACCGTACCCAGGAGGGAGCCTTCTTCGCCGCAACCGTGTGAGGAGCGGACGAGCTCCAGGTTCTTGATGGTCGATTCGTCCATGAACAGGAAATCCGCCTGCCTGTATCTCGACAGCTTGAAGATTTGTCTCGGCGACGTTCCCTTGAGCTCTTTCAGGTAGGCCAACAGCGCACCCGCGGCAGCCACGCCTGCTTCGTCACCGTTCACACCGAAACACTCCAGCGAAGAGATCTTGAAATGGGAGAGAAGCTCGGAGACTGCGGCGTGGGTGCTGAAACGCCAGGCTTCTCTCTGGCTGATCTTGACTCTCCTTCCTTGAGCGATCCTTTGCCGGAGAGTCTCGACAAACTCCGAATCCGCAGGCACCACGATTTCGGCAGGCGAAATCCTACTCAGCTCCTCCCACAGATCCTCCTTCTCCATCTCACCTGCCGCGAACTCGCCCGTCGAGACGTCGGCGACGGCCAAACCGCACGGCGTCCCCGCAACAACCGCCACCACGTAGTTGTTCTCTCCGGCCTCGAGCAGCGACTCCGACAGCACGGTCCCCGGAGTTATGACCTCGACGACCTCCCTGGTCACGAGCTTCTTCCGCTTGTCGACCTCGCCGGTCTGCTCACATATCGCCACACTATACCCATTCTGTATCAGTTTTGAGATGTATCGCTCGGCGCTGTGCCAGGGAATACCGGCGAGGGGAACCTTGCCGTCCTTGTCCCGATCTCTGGAGGTGAGGGCCAATCCCAAAACTCCCGACGCCACGACCGCGTCGTCGTAGAACATTTCGTAGAAGTCTCCCATTCTGAACAGCAGTATGGAATCCCGATGCTTCTCTTTGATTCTGCCGTACTGCCTCATGAGGGGTGTCTGAGTCTTCATGTCAGCCAATCGCTTCCAAATCGATCATCTGGAGACTATGCTGTACGAGAGACCGAATCTAGCAGCTAACTCGTTCCCCTTTCCCACGGCCGCCTCCTTGGTGGGGAAATCGCCGAATAGCACGACGTAGAGCGTCCTTCCTCCCCTGTCCGCTTCAGCCACCGTCACGCCCGTCACGCCCCGTTCGCGGAGCCTTGCCGCCAGCCCGGCCGCGTTCGCCTCCTGGCTGAACGCGCCTACTTGAACGCTGTAAGTGCCGCGGGCCTGAGGAGCGGCCTTGGCCTCCGCCGTGCCTTTCACCTTGTCTTTCACCAGCGCGGCCTCGAAACTCGAGGGAAACTCGGTCACCAGCCTGGAGTAGAGCCTTCTCGCCTCCTCCTGCCTGTGCATTTTCTCCAGGCATACGCCCGCCCCGTGAAGCGCGCAGGGCACCCAGTCACCGCGACCGTACTTGGACGTGAGTCGCGTGTACTCGGTCAGGGCCGCCTGATACTTGCCCTCCTGCCTGAGGCAATCGGCCAGACCCAGCAGGGCAGCGTCCGTCACTCCGCCTTGCCCTCCTCCCGCAATCACGCTCGCGAACTCTTCCTTCGCCTTCTCAAGATCGCCTGCGGCCGCAAGAGACAGCCCCACCCAGTAGCGCGCTTTGGTCTCCTCGCCGGGCGGGGGCTTTCGCCCCAACACTCTTTCGAAGTACTTCGCCGCCTGCCTGTACGTCCCGGCCGAGTAGGAGCAGTGACCGAGGCTCATCTCGGCCAGCCACGAGAGGGAATGTCCGGGGAAGTCGGAAAGAAACTGATTGAGCAACGTGCACGCCTTGGACCCGTCAGGTTCGGAAAGCGCCATAACGAGAAGAGCTTCGCCGCTCTCGTGCTGGCTCCGGCTGCCGGACAGCTTGGCCGCGGCCAATTCCCTGGCCTCTTCTCTCTTGCCGGCCAGCAGGAGCTGCCAGAACCGCTCCTGTGCACCGAACACGATCGAAGCACAGAGACCCGCCGTACAACACAGAGCGATCACCGGCACTCTTCTCACGAGGGCTCTCCTAGGAGACGAAGGTCTGCCAAGCCTGGCATTTCGGGCACCGCCACAGAGCGTCCTGAGTTCGGTAGCCGCACTTCGAGCAGAGGAAGTCTTCCGTCCTCGCCCCCACCGCCTCGAGAAACTTCTTCATCTCCTCCACGGCTTCCTCCGTCTCTCCACTCTCGTACAAAAACGCCACCAAACGCTGCCTCGCCAACACCGACGAGGGCTCGTATTCCAGAACTTCGCGCAGGACCCGCACGGCCTCCCTGAGGTCACCCTTCTTCTGATGCAGGTGCGCCAGTTCGAGCAGGGTTCTCACATTCTTGGGACTGTCCCTCAGCACGGTCTCGTAGATCGAAACTATGTCTCCAAGGTTGCCTCGCTCGAAATAGGCCTTCTCGAGTCTCTCGAAGACCACGTAGGCCGTTTTCGGAAACCTCGACGCAATGAGCTCCCAGAGGCTTATCGCACGCCTCAGATTGCCTTCCTCGAAGTAGACGTCTCCCAGATAGAGAAGAGCGGGAACGCATTCACTGTCAAGTCTGAGGGCGTCCTTGAAGTAGCGAACGGCCTCCTTGGGCTTTCCTCTCTTCAGATAGTCGTGCCCGATGTGGCTCTTGTAAAGAGCAAGAAAGGGACGTCCCCTCTTCCCCTCGATCCTCTCGAGCTCTTCCTCCATCTCGTATGCCTTGTCCCACTCCCTGAGGATCTCGTAGACGCGTGACATGAGCCTCAGCGGGAACGTGCTCCGCTTGTTTATCGCCCGCATTTTTTGTGCACACGTGATCGCTTCCTGATACTTGCCGGACGCCACGTAGTCCTCCGCGAGGCTTCTGTACAGCGACTCGAGCAGGGCCTGATTCGGAATGCTCCTCACGGTCAGCCCGCGGTGCAACCTCAGCGCCTTCTCTACCTCGCCTCGTTTCCTCAGGAGGTCTCCCAACCGGATGTAAGCGTCGACGTTCTGAGTGTCCTGGCGAATAGCCTCCTTCAGATTCCGCATCGCCCCGTCGTCGTCCCCCTCAAGAAGGCAGTTTAGAGCCCCCGCGTACGCCGTGTGATTCTGAGACGGGGCTGCCGCGTTTTCCCTGCGCAGCCTCCACACCAGATAGAGCCCAAGGATGAGGGCGAGCAGTATTAGAATCGCTAGGGCGTCAGTCCGCATTCTGCAGAACTCCTTGGCTACTCGGCGGGTTTCACCGAGATCTCGTCCAGAGGCAGATTCATCAGCGCGTTAAGCTCTTCAAGGAGCTTCCTATTCTCTTTCCTGAGTCTGGACGCCTCGCGCCGCACCTTAATGTCGTGTCCCAGCGAGAAGAAGAACCAGACCAGCATCCCGACGACAAAAGCCCCGAACAGGGCGAACACGAGATGCACGTCATACGTGTGAGCTTCCTTCGGGACGAACAACGCAATCTCAACAGCCTTGTCGTTGTTTATGAGTGCGAAACCCAAGACGACCACGAAAACAGCAAGCAGGAGAAACATTCGTACGAACCACAAAGCCATCACCCCCGTCGGTTGCGGTAACCACGCTCAACGATCAGAAGGGGTCGAAGCGACGCGCGCGAAGAGAGACAACCCCTTCGATACTGTGATCTCTACCCTGGCAAATTCTCCGATCCGTTCTCTCGGACCGTCGACGAGAACCGTCCGATTACATCTGGTTCTGCCGGAGAGGAAGACCCGTCCCCCCTTCTTCTTCTCCCCCTCCACGAGCACCTCCATGCGACTGCCCACAAGAGCGGCACTCCTCTCCGAAGACACCTGGCGCTGGATGTTCAGGAGAGCGGCCAGCCTGCGTTCTTTTTCCTCCCTGGGGACGTCGTCGTCCATCCCGGCCGCTTCGGTGCCTGCTCTCGGAGAGAACTTGAACATGAACGACGAATCAAAACCGATTCGCTCCACGAACTCGCAGGTCTGCTCGAAATCGTCGAGCGTCTCTCCGGGGAATCCCACTATGAGATCCGTGGTAATGCTGACACCCGGCACCGATTCCCTGGCCGCCCCGGCGATCTCCTCGTAGCGCTCTCGCGTGTAGCCCCTGCGCATTCTCTCGAGCACTCGGTCCGAGCCAGATTGTAGCGGAAGATGGATGTGTTCGCACACGTTTTCCTTCGAGACCATCACCTTGATGACGGACGGCGACATGTCCCTGGGATGTGAGGTGGTGAATCTCACTCTCGCATCAGGTCCTCCGTCGCTCACGTCGGAAAGCAACTGCGCGAAGTCGCGACCACCGTCCCTGTAAGCGTTCACGTTCTGGCCTATGAGAGTAATCTCCCTCACGCCCCGTCGCACCAGCGCGGCAACCTCCCCCAGCACCTCCGAGCGCGGCCTGCTCACGGCGGGACCTCTCACCTGGGGAACGATGCAGAAACTGCACCGGTTGCTGCAGCCTTTCATGATGCTGACGAAGGCCCTGAGAGAGGACACGGCGTGCCCGTCAGAGGCAGGGAACCTGAAGCCGGGGTCTCTGGAAATCTCCACCACCCTCAAGCCCGGGGCTTCCCTCTTGATCAGTTTCGGCAGGGCACGGGAATAGGCATCGGGCCCTACAACGAAGTCAACTCCGGCGCAGTCGAACAGAGCCGGGCC
>JAZDPI010000015.1:0-4113 GCA_043797775.1 Candidatus Eiseniibacteriota bacterium | reverse complement strand
ACGACGAGCCCGATGGTCGCTGTGGTGAATGCGAGCGGAGGATGCTGCGGAAAAACAAAAGCCGCAACGAGCGCGGGGAACGCGGCCAAAACCGTGTGCCACCATTTCACGTGGAACCATGCAACGAGCACCGCTGCGAATGCGACTCCCGACGCCCCGGCCAGCCACCACTTCAGAGCGCCGATGGCCTGCCAGATGCCGAAACTGGTCGCCGAACGCGCAATCCCCGCGCCGGCCCCCGCTGCCGGAACCGTTCCATGACCCCCTCCCCAGTTCGCAAAGACGAGAACTCCCACCATAGTAGCGAGATAAATCACATTCTTCCAAAGGGGGCGACTCACTTCCGACTCGGGCATCGAGAGCGCCGCTCCCGCCCGCTCGCCCTCTTCCCGTCTGAAGATGAGAGCCATCAGGAGGCCGATGATCACGCTGAAGCCCACGGCCCCGGCTGCTCGCGCCACTCCCATGTCGAGACCCAGAATTCTGGCGGTGAGCACTATGGCGAGGATGTTGATGGCGGGACCGGAGTAAAGAAAGGCGGTCGCCGGCCCCAAGCCCGCACCGCGCTTGTAGATGCCCGCGAAGAGGGGCAGTATCGTGCACGAGCAAACGGCGAGTACGCTTCCTGAGACGGAAGCGACTGCGTAGGCCAGAAGCTTGTTCGCTCGCGCGCCGAGGTATTTCATGACGGCGGCTTGAGAGACGAAGACGGATATTGCGCCCGCTATGAGAAAGGCGGGCACGAGGCAAAGCACAACGTGCTCGCGAGCGTAGGACTTGGCCAGGGTGAGGGCCTCCGTGACCGAACGATCAAAGCGCAGGTTTCCGAGAGGCAACCAGAAGAATGCGAGGAAAACTCCCACGATGAGCACGAGAGGTTTCCATTCGCTTCTTGAGATCATGTCCTGGATTCCTTCCGAAGCAGGATCACCTGCGATGCCACCCGTTTCTTGAGGGCCTCCGTGATACAGGGCAATGCCTTGAGGACACAAGGCAGCGCGAGCTCATACATCGTCTTTACACCTTCCTTGTGCCGCCTCACCACCCCAGCCCTGAGCAGTACGTCCAGGTGTCTTGATGTCGTGGCCTGAGTTCCAGGCACCGTTTTGACCAGCTCGCAGACGCAGTGCGGCCTCTTCGCAAGCGCCTCCACCAGCAGAAGTCGCGAGGGGTGTCCGAGCGCCTTGAATATCTGCGCCTTGGCCTCAGCAAGCTGAATGCCGTGCATATTGAGGTCTCCTTTCATAGCTATTATGCAATATTGCTATGAATACGTCAATGACAGTTTCTCGCCCGGTGTGCGGTGGGAATGGCCTGGCAAAGGAAGCGGTGTGTGCGATCGAGCCGGATCTCCGGCGAGTCCCCGGACGCCGGAGAAGCTAAGCGTGATCCTCTGCGCTCAAGGCCTTGCCTGCACGGCGTTGTTCGACAGGCTATTGTCTCCTCACGAGATGATCTCGGACGAACGTCTCTATGGCCGCTACGACCTGCGCCTTGAACCGTGACGGACTCTGCGCCACCCAGACCGTGAAATTATACATCTCCTGAGTGTCAGCCTTGAGCCACTTGTCATTCACAAACAGAAACGTGAGCAAGGTCGTGATAGCGATTCTCTTGTTGCCATTTTGGAACGGGTGATTCTTGATCATCAGGTAGAAGAGAATACTTGCCTTGGCAACCAGCGTCGGATACAAGCTCCTGCCTGAAAACGTCTGAAACGGAGTCAACACACAGCTCTCAAGCACATTCGGAAACCGGGTTGAGAAGTCCGGTATCGGCTCTTCGAAAGATAGATGTTCCTTGGCGAGTTGGAAGGCAAGATATTCCACGTCCGCTATGGTTATGATTCTCATTATTCCTTACCGAGTTGTTTCAGGACCTCTCCATACTCCAGTACTGTCCTGCGAACGGCAGCATCTATCCGGTGCCTTCCTTCTTTCGTGACCTTCTTGCCGAGTATGTACGCGACCGTCTCGTCAGTAATGACATAGGTTCTACCTACCTTTGCGGCCGGGATTTGTCCCTTTCTGACCCTCTTGTACACAGCAATGCGGCTCAGACCCAGAAGCTTCGCCAGTTCGGGTATGGTGACGTATCTCCTTCGGGACATTGTAGGTGCCTCCTGTCATAACGATGTTAACCCGATACATAATGGTTAACATAAGTTAGTTTGTTGCGCAATGGTTAACTTGGCGTAATGCGAACTGTCCTAAGCCGCGTGCGCGACAATCGAGGGCAGGCCATTCCCGACTGCCGAGGTGGGCCAACGCGAACGCCGAGAACTCGCTCGCTGAACGTCCACCATTCTCTGCAATTATGCATTCAGAATGCAGAATCGCACGGAGAATCCTCAGGGAGAAGTTCAAACCACGGACTCAGCAGACGCGCCGGACTCAAAATCCGGTGGGCATTAAGCCCCGTGTCGGTTCGACTCCGACCTCCGGCATGGCAACGTATGGCACACGAGAGTCCGCCTCCCTTGGAAACGGCACCTGATAGAAAGCCACCTCAACGCGCCGCTCCTTTGGATTCGCTCTCGCGCCAGCCACGAAGCACCGGAGAACGGCTTTCTGCATCGGCAATGGTGCAGAGGCCATCACGTCTTCAAACTCATCCAGAAGCCCCAGAGCGGCCTCTACAATCGTGTCGGGGTCGACGGAGTCTGCCGCCTGACGAGTCAGCTTGTCTTTTGTGTCCTCGAGCTCGATGCGCTCCACCTTCAACGCCTGCAGCCTCTGCATCGCCACGGCAACGTCAAACCCCGTCTCCACGGCTCTGGTGAGATTGTGAACGGCCTCCTCGTTGGCCCTGAGCCTCCGTCCGAGCGTTTTGAGCTCGGCCTTGCTGCCGTTCGCCGAATCCTGGCAGACTAGTCGCCTCAGCTCAAGTCTCACCTGCTCCCGCCAACCATTCTGAAGCCTCTGCTTAAGCTGGGAGATGGCGAAGCCCTCGATTTCTTCCTTTGGGATCTGGAAGTTGGAGCAGATGCTGGCTCCCCCCATGTGATAGCCGCTGTCAACGTAGTAGCGATAGAGCCTGCCGCCGGAGTTGCGCTTGGCGTGCCCGTAGAACTTCCGCCCGCAGTGCTCACACTCAATCATGGACGCGAGCAGGTAGGGCGACTCCGGCCTGGGCCTGCCCTTGCCCCTGCGCTCGCTGCCGGTTCGTATTCTCTGCTGGGCCTTCTCAAACAGCTCCGGGGACACGATGGCCGGGTGCGCGTTCTCCTTGATGACTCTCTCTGTTTCCGGCTTGTCCGTGATGACCTTCGCTCTGCGCGTCTTGCGGTTATACACCCTGGCCCCTTTGCAGACCGGGTTTCTCAGGATGTGCCCGATGGTGGACGCGAACCACTTCCCGCCCGTAGGTGAGGGAATGCCCTCCGAGTTTAGAGCGTTCGCTATGGCTCTTCTCCCGAGCTTCTCCTCTGCGAAGAGGCGGAAGATCCTTGATACGACCTCAGCTGGGCCGTTGTCGGCGGGAACCAGAGTCACTCGCTCGCTCTTCTCGTGCTTCCTCTCTCCGGGCTTGAGCACTCTCACGGGTTGGCCGGCCTGGTCCAGGAGCAGCCTTTCAAAGCCGTACGCAGCAGAGCCGCCGTTGGAATACCCTCTGGCTGCGTTTGTCTTGGAACCCCTGAGCACCTTCTGGGCCTGCTCAAGAGAGAACATGTGGGCCAGGGTGCGTTTCACGGGCTTCATCAGCATATCGCTGACCGAGTCGTCCCCCGAGAAGGGCTCGGCCACGTAGACTACCTTCACTCCATTCTCCCGCAGCACGAACTCGTAGTGAGCCGCTTCGTCAGGATGGGTGCGCGAGAACCGACTCACGTCGTAGACAAGCACGGCCTCAAACGGAGGGTTCTTCTGCGTCCCAAGCTGGATCATCCGCTTGAAGCCATCCCTGCCATTCACGGAAGTCCCCGAGACGGCGTCGTCCTCGAAGCGGTCAACGATATCGAGACCGCGATGCCTCGCGTATTCCAGGATGGCCGTCTCCTGGTCACCCAGCGAGTACTCCTGCTTGTCGGTCGAGCAGCGAAGGTAGATGGCGGCTCTTATCTGATTCACCTCCCTTCAGTCGGGATCGCGCAAAGGGCCAGGTTTGCCCGGC
>JAZDPI010000010.1:0-6022 GCA_043797775.1 Candidatus Eiseniibacteriota bacterium | reverse complement strand
TGAGGTAGTTGGGAGATGCTGCTGAAGGCCGGGGATACGGTCCGGAAGGCAGCGAGTCGACGAGAGATGCTCTCTGCGAGTTAGCCAGCGTCAACTTCTTCCGGCCGTATGCCCCGGCCTCAGTGTCACTGTCTCGGCACTTCCAGCAAGCAGACTCTCCCGGCTGCCAGTTACTGCCGTTGGGGTGTCGAGGTCAGTGACGCCCGACTTCTGACCTCTGGGCGAAGCGGGTGCGAGTTGGATCGGACTGCCACCGGCCGCCCGAGACGAGTCGAGAAACGTCTCATGCAAGCTTCATGGCGTTGCCCCCATCGCGGAGCCGGGGACGTCCCCGCACCGCGAAGCGACGTCAATAACGAGCACCGGGCTCACCATGGCCACCGGCCGCCCGGGCGAGGCCATCACAGAAACTGCACCAGCCGGGGCCACGGGGATGAGAAGGGGATTTCGGCACATTCCTCGGCGTCGGGTCGTATCGGCGACAAGTGGAGCAGTGTGCTTCGGAGGTCTTGTCGCCTGTTTTGCTCCGCGCGACTGAAGGGCGCCCCGCGACAGAGGTAAAGCCCGATCCGTGACGGGTTTGCCCGCGAACAATCTTCTATCACTCCTTCTCATTACCCGTAGAGCCTGTCTTGCCGTTCTGTATCATCACAAACACACACCACTCACTCGTGGATCTTCAACTTCCCAGTTGCTGCCCGATGCCATCGAAACCACCGCACCGTCCTCAGTCACAGGGAATTCCGGCTTGCGCTGGAGCAGAGCGCCGCCGGCGGTCGGACATCGAATCGCTAAGATCAAAGTCAGCAGAAGTTCGACTGTGGACTTCCTCTTCGTAAGTCCCTCCGCTTCATCCTGCAGCCGCGAAGCCTCTGAATCTCTACCAGTACAACGTCCCACCACCAAAAACGTACGGCTCGACCGCTTCCATGAACCACCCAAACACCAGGCACACCAGCCAGTCAACCACCTTCCCGCTCTCGAGCGCCCAGTCACAGAAAGCTGGGTACCCCAACCCCACACTAGGAGACACCAGCAACAAGACCACAAGAAGCACCACAACAAACAGCTTCACAGCAACTCACCTCCTATTATCTTTCTTCTCCACCGCCTCTTTCGTCGATCGCTCCCACCACTTCAAGACCCACGATATCCTTTAGCTCCACACTACCAGCCGGAAACTTCACAAATCCACTAGGATACCCAGTGCCCCGGTTACACCACACTGAACTCTTCGTCACGACCACAGCCATCTTCCTCGAGTCATAGAGTCTCGTCTGTAACAAGTCCGGCCAGAAAATAATCGCCTCACTCTCAACCCGTCTCCCGTCCTTAAGGCTCAACACAAACTTTGTTTTCTTAGTAAACGTCACCTTCTCCACTGTCCTTAACGCCACTTGAAACCCCAGGTACACACCAGGCTCCTTAACCTGTATCTCAATAGCCTTCAGCCCATCAACCTCAGGCGGCTTCTTCGCCATCGCCTCCTCAGCCAAACCCGGCCGCAGCTCCCCGAACCCACCCACTGCCCACGCGCTATCAGGCCCCTCCCAGACATGCTCCGGCCTCCCCTTCTGACCCGCTTCCGACTCACCACACAGCACGGTCAACCCGAGGATCCCACCAACCACAAGCCCCACACCAACAAAACCACGCAGCACACACCGCGACAGCCCCATCAACTCCCACCTCCTGCCGACCGGTTGAGGAGCAAGCCGACACGCGACCTGCCCGTCGCCACCCCCGCCCCGCAGCGGCGCGCAGCCCGGAGCGGCCGGAATTATGTTCTCCCTTACCACGCCCGCCTGACGAGCGAACGCAGATTGTTCGTTGTTTCCGAACTGAGCCCCGCGCTTGAGGCACGAGGAACCCCTTGATTTCAGCCTGGCAGCCAGTTGGAGTGAGATCTTACCTCTGGCAGTTTCAGTTACATTATTGCATAGTTGCAAGATTTTGTCAATAAGGAAAAATCATTTTTCTGCGGGCCCGCCCTCCGGTAGGCACGGAAAGGCTCTTCTGTCTTCACAACTCTTTGCTTTCTCGCGCTTCTGTGATAGAGTTTTCTGCAGTAGCAGCGAGGAGACAAGAGAATGAGTATGTCTGCGAGGCTTCGAAGCCTGATGCAGCAACGGGGCCTCAACTCGACGGGACTGGCACAGCGCTCGGGTCTGGCGGTTTCCAGTATAAGCCGGTACCTTTCGGAAAGGCAGGAGCCGGGGGTTAGTGCTCTCGTGAAGCTGGCTCTGGCTCTGGAAGTTTCCGTGGCCGTTCTTGCAGGTTCCGAGCACGGCGCCTCTCTCACACCGAAACAGCAAGTCCTCGTGCAGCTCGAGGAGCTTGTTCACGCTCTGCGCGAGGAGGAGCTGTCCCAGACGAAGGAGTCGGCGGTCAGGGCTCTCATTCCTCTTTATTCGGGCGTGCCCTTCGTTGAGGAAGGGGGCGCAGTGTCGGCGGCCGGCGGCGTGCGCGGGTCTGGCGGCGCGAATAAGGCATCGCCCGCGGGCGATTGGAAGCCCGCAGCTCCCGCTCAGCTCGGTTCCATCCCGGCGCCCTCGGACTTGAACGACGCAGATGCCTATGCCGTCCGAATCAACGACGATCTCAACGCTCCGCGGCTCGTGCCGGGCGATATCGCAATGCTTTCACCGGCTTCCTCGTGGAAGAGTGGCGACTTCTGCACCGTCTTCCGGGGGGACGGCAGTGGTATCCTGGGTCGAACGGCGAAAAGAAAGGGACAGCTTGTCGTCAAACGCATCAATTCGCCGGAACCTCCGGAGGTATTCTCAGTAGATACGGTGAGGGCGGTCCACAAGCTGGTGTGGATCAAGAGCGTGTAGGAGAGAAGGTCTGGAAGGGGGAAGGGGTTGAAGGCAACTAGAAGGATCGTCTTTGTTGCTGCAATCGTAGTCGTGGCCGCCGTCGCGGTCTTCTTCTTCCTTCAGCGCAGATCTGCGAAGGAGGCTCAGGCATACAGGACTGCGTCCGTCGAACGGGGTGACATCGCCGTCACCGTGACAGCGACCGGGACTCTAAATCCCCTCAAGACGGTTCAGGTAGGCTCCCAAGTCTCGGGGACTATCGCTGAACTTCACGCCGATTTCAACTCCCGCGTGCGGAGGGGCCAGCTCATCGCTCTCGTCGACACGACGTTTCTGGCGGCCGCCGCGAGAGAAGCCGAGGCCAGCGTGGCCCGCTCGCAGGCACAGGTCAAACAGGCCCAACTGGAGCTCGAGCGCGCCAGGATCCTCAAGGAGAAGGAGCTTGCCTCCAAGTTCGATTACCAGACCGCTCTCACAAATAGCGAAACTGCAATCGCCAACCTCAAGTCCAGCGAGGCGCAACTGGAGCGGGCCCGAGTGAATCTGAAGTACGCGTCCATCCGTGCACCCGTTGACGGCGTTGTGGTTTCCAGGAACGTGGACGTAGGCCAGACGGTGGCGGCGAGCTTCACCACGCCGACGCTTTTCCTGATAGCGCACGACCTCAGACAAATGCTTCTCGAGGCCAACGTGGACGAGGCCGATATCGGCATGATCAAAGAAGGCCAGCGCGTGAGCTTCACGGTGAACGCGTATCCGGACGACGTATTCGAGGGAGTCGTCTCGCAGGTGAGGCTCGAGCCCATCACTGCGCAAGACGTCGTGAACTATACGATAACAGCCGAGGTCTCGAACCCCGAGCAGAAGCTTCTGCCGGGCATGACAGCGAACATCTCGGTCGAGATAGAGCAGAAAGGTGATGTACTCAAGGTACCGAACATGGCCCTGAGGTTCAAACCGCCGAAGGCCCCCGGGAACGGAGAGGGCAGCCGCGCGCCGGCGCAGGCGGCGCAGCCCAGGCCGCAGGCGAGGGGAGAGGGTCGGTTGGCAGGGGAGCCGGCATCCGGGCAGAGGAATGCAGCGGGGCCCGGCCGGCCCGGCCAGCCGGCTGTGGGAGCTCGCGAGGGACAACCCGGCGCGGGCGAAGCTCGACCGAACGTGCGCCAGGGGCAACCTGGCCCAGGCCAAGCTCGGCCGAATGCGCGTGAGGAACAACCTGGCCCAGGCCAAGCTCGACCGAACGCACAAGAGGGACAACGCGGTGGGGAGGCAGCCCGTCGACAACAGATGGTGCCCCCGCGCAACGCAAAGACCGTCTGGTTGGTGGGGAAGAAAGGAAAGCTCACGCCCGTAGCGGTTCACACCGGTTTGACCGACGGGTCCTTTACGGAGATCGTCTCCGCGGAGCTCAAGGAAGGCGATATAGTAGCAGTGGGGCTCACCAACCAGCAGAGTCAGCAGGGACAGCAGAGGGGGAGGAGCATGATGTTCCAACCCTCCTTCGGCGGCCGTCGCTAGACATGAGTATCCTAGACATTCTCAAGATTGCCTACAAATCGCTCGGAGTGAACAAGCTTCGCTCCATTCTCACAATGCTGGGCGTCATCATAGGCGTGGGAGCGGTGATAGCCATGCTCGCGGTGGGCAGTGGTGCGAAGTCGGTCGTCGAATCACAAATTGCCAGTCTGGGGACCAACGTCCTCATGATCTTCCCGGGCGCGGCAACGCAGCGCGGCGTGAGCTTCGGCGCCGGCTCATCTGTCACCCTGAAGGAGACCGATGCCGCCGTGCTGGTCAAGCAGTGTCCGTCCGTCCTGTACGCGAGTCCCCTCATAAGGTCCGGGGGCCAGGTGGTGGCCGGGAACGCGAATTGGTCGACCAGCGTGCAGGGGACATATCAGGACTTTCTACAGATTCGTGACTGGTCAATACAGAATGGAGAAGGCTTCGACGAGTCCGATATTAGGAACGCCTCCAAAGTTTGCTTGATAGGGAAGACCGTTGCAGAGGCGTTGTTCGGCGAGGGAGAGAGCCCGGTTGGGAAGACCATCCGCTTCAGAAAGGTGCCCCTCAAGGTAATAGGGTCTCTCAAGCCCAAAGGCATGAGTGCGGCCGGTTTTGACCAGGACGATCTTCTCCTTGTTCCCTTCACGACGCTCCAGAAGCGGATCCTCGGCGTCGATTTCGTGCATCTCATTCTGGCATCGGCGGTGTCGAGGCAGGCGCTCGACGATGCGATAGTGGAAATCGGTGAGGTCCTTCGATCGCGGCACAGGCTCAAGGACTGGCAGGAAGACGACTTCACGATAAGAACGCAGACGGAGATTGCCGACACGGCAAGCCAGACGTCGAGAACCTTGAGCATCCTGCTCGCCACCATAGCGTCCATTTCACTCGTGGTGGGGGGCATCGGGATAATGAACATCATGCTCGTCACGGTAACGGAGAGAACGCGCGAAATCGGTGTCAGGAGGTCGGTGGGCGCGCGGATGCGCGACATCATGTTTCAGTTTCTCGTCGAGGCCGTCGCGCTGAGCTGTCTTGGTGGTTTCGTGGGGATCATCCTCGGTGTGATCAGCTCTCGCGTGATATCGGCGGGGGCGGGCTGGCCGGTAGTGATCTCTTCGTCCTCGGTAATCCTCGCCGTGTTCTTCGCGATCGGCGTTGGGATCGGCTTCGGCTTCTATCCGGCCTGGAAGGCGTCTCGCCTCAATCCCATTGAAGCACTCAGGTACGAGTGAGATCGCCTCCGAGTGAACACAGTGTCGCAACAGTGCGGCAGTGTGTGCGCACGCTTGCCCGGTAAGGAGGAGGAATCGCAGTGAAGAAGTACTCGCTGGAGGAATCGCGCAGTTTTCTCAAAGACACGATACGTCTCGTGGTTGATTTCTCTCAAACCGACCAGAGCAAGGGGGTTCCGCCTCCGCCTATCGAAAAGCCGTTTTCACAAGAGAGCAAACGGGTACACCTTCCTTCGAGGAGCGAGTGGCAGCACGTCAAGAAAGTGGACGTTGTGTCCGCCATAGAGAGCCGCAGAAGTCACAGGAACTTTACCTCCGAGCCGGCGACGCTGGAGGAGCTCTCCTTTCTTCTCTGGGCAACCCAAGGAATGCGGCAGAGAGTGGGAGAGGGCAGGGCATTTCGGATGGTGCCCTCGGCAGGGTGTCGCCACGCCTTAGAGACGTATCTTTGCGTGCTGAACG
>JAZDPI010000002.1:0-5643 GCA_043797775.1 Candidatus Eiseniibacteriota bacterium | reverse complement strand
GTGTTCCTTCGACGGCGACCGGCGCGCCTGCCGGCTTCGCCCAGCGCCCGCGTCTAGGCCTTCTTCCTTCCGCGTCTCCTCTCGGCAAAGAATGCGATGTTTCCGATCACCACGAATGCAATTATCACCAGGTGCGCGACGGTCTGAGGGCCCATCAAGCGCACTGCCTGCTGGGCGTCCGGACCGAAGTGAGGGTAGTTTTTTGCCACCGCGGCCTCGTATTCGGCCGCACCCTGGAGCCCTCCCATGAGGCCCAGAAGCTGGCGGGGATAATACGGATAGAGAAGCGGCGCCTCAACGGCCGTGACCGCGCCCGCGATAGGGATGTTTCCCGGGTCGCCTGCAAACTGCACCCACTCACGCACGCCGGGGAAGCCGCTCCCGATGCACACGATGAACGACATGTCGGTCAGGTTGTGGACGTCCTGCATCATTTCGAAGCTGTTTATCGGCGCCCCGGCAACGTCGGTTGTGTACATGCCCTTGAGATCCAGAAGTATCGCGTTGATGAGCCCCTGGTTTCCGGCCTTGTAGCCCAGGTTGATCCAGTCGCGGCCGTAGACCTTGTTCGGGAAGTCTCTATCGATGACGTTTCTTACGAGAACGGTCGTCTGAGGCGGGCCGGTCGCCCACACCGCCATCATGTAGACTTTAAGGTTCCTCTGAAGCGCATGTCGCACGACGGCCTCCGCCATGGGCTGGTTTTCAGGCACGGTGCTGGGGCCGTAATCGAAGCTGACGAGGATCTTGGAGCCCGGTGGCAGGCTTTCCACCTTATCGAAGATCGCCTCAACGATGGGCGACGTGCGCACCGAAAAGACGAGATTGAGCACCAGGGGTATCACCACCGCGAGCGCGATGAGAAAAAAGATGATGCGCCTGTCAATTGTCTTGAGCACGTCGACGATGTCGCGCTTTGAGCCACCCGTGCGGCCGGCAGCGCCACCCGCAGGCTCTCCGTCACGATTGCCTTTCTGCTCGTCTCCGCTCCCTGCGTTTTGCTTCTCGTCGGCCATTCTACTTGCTTTCTCCACCGAGGTACGACCGCTCGATACCAAGGATCAGCTTCAGCGACGTCGAGATAATCCCAAGAGCAATGCCGATCATGATGGCGCGCTGCCCCGCCATGTTGGGCGTCGAGAGAATCCAGTTGCTCAAGTTGGGTATGTGCAGGAACTGCAGAGGCTCGGGCAACCATGCAGTCATGACGTGCCCCAGCGGCGTTCGCCCGACAAGGATAATGAACGCCGCAATCAGCAGCAGCGCGGCCTCCTTTGTCTTCGCGCGGAAGGCCCTGTAAGATGCCGAGGCCACGAAGAACGCCAGCAGTGAGAACATCGTGGATTGGAGCGGCACGAACATGCAGTCGTACATGAAGCTGAACCAGCTCCCGGGCGCGGAGACGTCACCGGCGAAACCGGGAGGACCGCCCAACTTGAGGGCACCCACCAACAGCATCACGAGAAACCCCACGACGGTCACGATGCTGTATTTCCAGTCTCGGGCGCGCCGCGAGATCCTGTTTCCGTGGATCTTGAGCAGGTTTCCGCCGCCCAGGATGAAGGCGAAGACGGCGATGAGGTCAAAGTACACCGAGAAGTCTTCGTTCATTCTGTGGAAGGGATCGTGCGGCACGAATATCGCGACAATGAGCGCCGCACCCACGATGAACGTTATAATCAGAGGCACTTGAATCCTGAAAAACATGCTAGGCCTTCTAGAGATTCAACGAAAAGAGATTCCTCAACCAGTTACTGAGAGTCTGTACGGACGCACTGCCGCTCAGCGCGGCGATCGTCGAAACGATGGAGCCGACGAGGATGAAGAACATTGCGATGCCCTTGCCGACGTCCTGGCCTTTGAGACTTCCGATCATTCTCTCGTCCTGTGAGAGATACGCGCTCGCGGCGAAAAGCTCTTCGCCTATGAGCGTGTAGTCACATGCTGCAACGAAGAAGGGCAGCTGGGTGGGCATGGCCGTACCTGCAATCTGAATGGCCCCGACGGAGTTGCCCGTCTCGGCGAGGATGAGCGATTCGGCAAAGAAGGCGCCGAGGTAGAAGCAGGTCGCCGGCTTCTCTCTCACCATTATCCCGTCCACGGCCGCCACGTACCCGAACTGCTCGTCCGTGAGATAGGACACCATATCGTCGTTGTAAAGGTCGGGCCTTCCGACACTGAGGTATGCCTGCTTGAGTGTCTCGCGTGCCGTGCTCATGACGAGTGAGCGGCTCACCGGAACCTGGAGCTTGGTCTCGTACCGTGCGGCGAGCTTTCCCACGCTTGCGAGTATCGTGAGGCCGGCAACGGTCTGGACGTTGTCCATGTCCTGGATACCCGGAATGAAGAGAATCGACTTGCCCATCTCTGTCGCGCGGCCCACGGCCTCCTCAACTGCGTCGATGCCGGCCAACTTTCGGATGTAGAACTTCCTGCCCCTGCGTGCCTGAGAAACAAACCAGAGAATTGCCGCGATGAGAATGATGGATATTGCCAGAAGGTTCGACTTTCGGGCGTCGTACCACTGCTGTGTGGCCACGGCCGGCCCCGCAACAGCGGAGGCAAAGTTCTCGGTCTCACCTATCGTGGCGACCTTGTAAAAATAGGGGACGTTGTTTTGAACCGACGTGTCCAGATATTGCTCCGCCAGACTGGGGAGCGTGCTCACGGGGGTGAACTCGTCATCCGGGCCCGTCGACCTCAGAATCAGGTAGCCCCCGACGTCCTCCCGCTCAAGGACGTCCTCTGTGCATTTCCTCCAGGTGATGGTGATGGAGCGCCCATGGTCGCTGGGAGAATCGACGGCCTCCACGTCCGTGGGGGCAGAAAGCGAAGGGCAGGGGGGAGTCGTTTGGCTCGAGGGCGCCTCCGCGGCGAGAACTGGAACACAGAGAACAAGTGTCAGGCACGCGAAAAGAGACAACACAAACCGCGAGAAAGCACGTCTGGAAACGAGCAGGTGGGGCCGGGAGTTCTCACTCAACGGAATCATGAACCTTACCGTTGCGGAGCCTTAGCTCGAAGCCTCAGCAATTCGTATGATGAAGTGCGACGCACAGAGAATGTATAGAACAACAAAGAGAGCTTATGAGAGGGTTTCAAGGGTGTCAACAAAAATCGGTGCCGGGCAGAGATTTCCGACATCGCAACACAGAGGCGACGGGCGGCCGCTGGAGATCTCACATCGTCAGGAAGAGGATGAGCGGTCGAATAACGTCGCCCGGCGGTCGAACGAAGTCATCTCGCGATCGAGCGTAGCCGTCTCGCTGATGCGTGCGGCACTCTCGCGCCGGACGAAATCGCCGTGCCTACTTCGCGAAGATGGCCTTGATTCTTCCCCACGAAGTCGATTCGACGGCCACCGTGTAACTGTGTGCCCCCATCTCCATGCCGGTGGGGTAGCCGGCGTCTATGCAGGGGCTTCCGAGCTGGAGACGGAAGTCGTAGGTGTTTTCGTTGACGAAAAGAGGGTCCGAGCTTATGTTTCCGGTGCCGGGAAGAGGGGACCAAACCTTGATCCCACCTCCGACCCCTCACCCACAGTCAATCAGGTAGTTTCCACCCAGGTTGCTCCAGCAGTTGTTGTACGAGACGTCGGGCTCATTGCCGATATAGCAGAGGACGCCGCCGTACGTATTCTTCACGATGATGTTGTTTACTATGATCACTGAATGGGCTTGACTCGAGTAAACCCGGATACCGACGGTGTTCATGTAGAACGTGTTGTTGTGAACGTTCCCGCTCCCTCCCAAAAAGTGCAGGGCACCGTTGCCCGTGCGCAGCTCCGGATTGCCGCCGTTGACTATCGAGCAGTGGTCGATATCCAGATTTGTGGTCGTCCCCTGTATCAAGATGATTCCGCCCTCGAGGTCGATCACGGCCCCGTTTCCCTTGATGCACGTGTTGGTGCCATAGGTAAGCGCGAGCCCGCCGGTGTATCTGGCACCGGCTTCCAGCACGACATACTTGTCATAGGTGCTGAGCGCGGAGGCGGCGTCGTAGGCAGACTGAAGCGAGACCGCGTGTGTAGGGGAGGGAAGGGCGAGGGAAGCAAGCAAACAGAAAACCAGCATTCGGACAGACATCGATCGACTCTCCTCTCTCAAACCCCACATCCCTGCCCGCCCGAAGGCGGCACCCTCTAATGATACCACAGGCGGAGAGTCGTTTCAATCGGAGCCGAAGCTGGACCTCATGTCGTCGAAGCCCGAACATGTATCGGGGAAAGGCGATGCAGGCGCCTCGCAAGGCCTAGAACCTGAACATGACACCCACCTCCGGGGCCCAGTCGGTTGCCTTCGAAGTCAGTCCGAACGCGGAGTTCAGCTTCACAACCATTCTACTACTCGGGTGCCACTGGGCCTCTGCGATCAGCTCTATCTCGTCCTGGGCTCCTTCCACCCCAAGATAGGCCCGCCATGCAGGCGAGAGCCGTTTGAAATACTCAATAGCCATCTCGCCAAGCTCGGTCGTCTCTTCGGCCCTTGCGTATTCAAAAGCGGCGCGGGCCGTCATCGTACCCCACCCGAACCCCTTTGTTATTCCCGTTCCCACTTTGAACTCCCAATCCGCGGTTCCTATGAGCAACTTGTCCTTGTTCAGCGGGTAGACGACCTCGACAAAACTGAACGCCTCGGGATGGCCTTCCGTTTCCCTCAGCCACCTGAAATTAACCTGCGTTTGCACGTCGCCGAGCCCGGACTCGGAGAAGCTGGCCGGCATTGCCGACGAGTCATCAGGAGACCTGTCTAAGGTTGCGTCAATCACCGCGACTTCCAACTCCACTGATACGTCTTCCGTCAGGCCATAGCCCACAAAAACCAGCCCCTCCGACGCCCGATAGCGTCCCCTGAAATCGTGGGGAACGCCGAATCCGAAGTCTTGCGGGCTGTACTCCGCATCGTGGTCTCGGTAGTATTCGAAGAAGGGATAGAACAGTAGCTCGCCGTGCTCGACATACGTCCCGAACATGGATGTCGGTATTCCTCTGCCCCGGTCCTGGAGGTATGCCGGCAGGCTCTCGGCCGCCGGCTGCGCCCCGGGCACCTCCCCCAGACATGTGCCGGGAGCCAGAAGTGTCATGACAACGGGAACCACCACGGCACCCACAGCGAGAATAAACACTGTCTTCATGGACTCACTCCTTGAGCATAAGTAAACTTATGACGCAACTCGAGCAGGCGAGAGCGCTCGTCTCGGTCGGCCCCTCTGTGCCGGGCCGTTCCGTCCGGGACGTGCCGTTTCACTGGTACGCTAGCAGAACATCTGCCCTCAGGCAACCCCGCAGACAGGGAACCGAATTCAATACAACGCTGGCGGCCTTCGGAAGTGCCCAGGCAACCGTGCAGGCGCGAGAGAATACGGACTCTGAACCGGGGCAAAGGGAACCGAAATCGACCGGGGAGGTAGAACTTCATCAAGGAGGCTCTCCTGGTGACCACGCGCCAAAGACACCTTGCTCCGAAGGGAAGGGTGACGCTCTTGTCGAGAAGAACAGCCGCGGCAGTGGCCGCTGTGTCGGTGATCCTGCTGAGCACCGGCGTGTCGTCGGTGGGGGCGTCGCCGGCCTCGCAGAACAGCATTCAGGACCCAATGCAGGGTGCGGGTGCCTCAAAGGCTGGCATGGATGGCTCCGAGCCGGGC
>JAZDPI010000349.1:0-11890 GCA_043797775.1 Candidatus Eiseniibacteriota bacterium | reverse complement strand
GCCTGCGACACCGCGACGGAGCCGGAAGGAAACGCTTCGAGCGAATCGAGTGCCAGTTCCTTTGCTACAAGGCCGGTGACGTCCACAGAATCACGCACAGTCGCCTCGCCCGCCGCAGAGCCGGCTTCGACCAACGCCTGGGCCACCGGGGGCTCGCCGAGCATCGTCGAATCGGGACTCGCTTCCGCTTCGGCAGCCGCGGCAGTGTGGAGCACCGAATCGGCGGGCACGTCCCTCTGCGACCTCAACACGCTGACCCTGCCTTCCGCCTTGAGCTCATCCATTACGGCCTTCATCGATAGGGGCTCCTTGGCGACGTAGATGTCGTAGCCGCGCTCGGCAAAAAGCCCGAAGGCTATCCTGTCGCTCCCTCCCCACGTCGGACAGAAAACGCCTCCCAGCACGTCCGTCAACTGCACGATCGACGAATCTCCGGTGTCCAGTGCGAATAGATTGCTTATACCCGTCGGACTCGAGGCGAACAGGACCTTCGACCCGTCCGGTGACCACGCCGGGCAGCGGTCGCTTCCCCCGGTGTGGACAAGCTCCGTGATCTCCCTCGTCTCCGGGTCAATCACGTACAGAGAGTAGTTGCCTATCCCGTCCTTTTCCCACCGTGAGCCGAGAACGAGCGGCCACCTGCGATCAGACGCGAAGGCAATCCGCCGCCCGTCCGGCGACCATCTGGCCTCGATGTCGTCGTAGAGGTCGTCGGTCAGCCGCTCGAACGAGCCGGTCGCTATCGTCAGCACGTACAGGTCGGCCTTGCCGTGCTTGAGGCCCGTGAACACAATCCTACTACCATCCGGAGACCAATCGGGATGAGAGATCCCGCTGAAAGGCGGCCGGAACTCCTTCACTACTCTGCCCCGGCGAGAGTCAATCAGGTAGAGCACGTCTCCCCTTCCGCTCTTCGCCACAACGGCTATTCGCTTCTCGTCCGGGGACCAGCTGAGGGCATTCCTGCGCGAGGGTATTACTTCGAATTGCATGGACTTCTCGCCGCGCACGAGCCTGCGCAGGATCTTGCCGTCGATGGCCGAGGCAAGGTAGAGGTCCATGTAGCCGTTGCGGTCCGACAGATATGCGACCTTATCCCCTTTCGGCGACACCGTGGGGCTCGAGTTCAGATAGGAGCCGTCCTTCTTGTGATCGGTTATGCGCTTGCCGAATCTCTCTCCTCGCTCGTGGAGCGCGATCTCCGGCCAGTACTCCTTTCGCACGTGCTCGAGCCAGCCTTCGCTGAATTTCTTGACGTCCATACCGAGCGCGCGCTCGAACGCCCTGTCGAGGTTCTTGTTCTGCTTCAGATACGCGAAGATCTCCTTCAACTTCTCCCTGCCGTGCCGGTCCACCATGTATCTGACCGCCGACTGCCCCAACTTGTAGACCAGATAGCCTCCGCTCAGGTAGTGAAGCGGCACGACGTAGCCCGCAATGGCACCGTCTCGCAGCACCATGTCCGCCTCCTCGTCCCACTCCAGCGATTCGTACTCCGCCACTCCCTCCATAAACCACAGAGGTATCTGGAAGACGTACTGGGCACTCAGTATCGAATCGAACACCCCCCCGTACATCATGTCAAACATGAACGCGTGCGTGAGCTCGTGCATAACCAGGTGCCGCAGTTCCTCGTACGAACCCGTGAAGGGGATCACGGCCCGATTCTTGAAAATCTCCGTGAAGCCGCCGACCCCTTCTTCGAGCAGTTCCAGCGTGATGTTGGTCTGCTCGAAATCATAGTGAGACTCGTAGAGGATTATCGGTATCTTCTTCCTGGGCCGGTGACCAAGGTCTTCAACGAGCTTCACGGCCGCCTTCTCGGCCAAGTCCAGCACGATCGCCGCCAGAGTATCCTCGCCGCTGTAGAAGTAGACGTCGAAATTCTTCGACGAAGCTACCTTCCAGTCGAACGTCCGGTATTGCACCTTGTTCTTGCCGAACGCTTGCCCGGACACCCGCCCGACCGCCAGCGGCACAAGCAGAGCCGCCAGAAACAAAATGAAAGCCCATCTATTTCGTGGCACGTTAACTCTCCTGTCTCAAGGCGCCTCTCCGAGCTCTCCTGCGCCCCCCGTTCACCCCGCGCCTTCTCCTCTCAGGCCCAAGACCCGAGAAGTTCACCAGACGCTTGAGATCTCAGTATTCGTATTTGAGCCTGAGGTCCAGGTTGTACTCGTCCTTTTCACGACCCGTGAGTCTGTCTCTGCTCACTATGGTTCCCCTCAAGAAAAGGAATTGACTCAACCTGTACTCAATGGACACGTCCCTCTCCGAGCTTCGTGAGAACCCCTGTGAGTAACGCAGGAACAGCTCGGGAGTGACGTACTTGCCGACGCCCCAGCGCAACTCGCCCAGTGAACCACCTCCCTCAATTCCACTCCCTAGTTCGATCGAGTCAATCCAACGCAGCTCCCTCGCCACACGTCTCTCTATCTGCCTCAGGAAGTAGTTGCCCACGGAGCCCGTCACTCCGGGCATGAGCCCTCCGTCTTGAGACCCCGAGGGTTCCGCGTAGACGTACTTGCCGACGGTCAGCAGATGGAGAATGTCGGCCTGAGACAGATTCGGATCCTCCGAAGAAAATACTATGTTCGGCTCGCTCAGCTTGCCGCTCAGGGCCAGCGTGATGCGCCTTCCGGAGGCGTTCGTTTCGGCTTCAATGTTCATCTCCGGGTCTATGTGTTCGACGTTCTGGAATTCCATGTTGCCCGAAATGATCCTGAACTCGTTGTCGAATATGTAGTACTTCCCTCTCAAGATTCTAAGAGAACCGAGAAGTACGAGTCCAGAAATATCCTTTCTGGCTCTCACCGAGCCGGCCAGCTCGATTTCGGCGTTGATGTTCTTGAGCCAGAGATTGTTGGGGACGTCCACCTCTATGTCGCACAACCAGCGCTGTTCGGGTTGGGGACTCGCGCTCGCCTGAAACTCCCTGGCTATGAGTCCCTGTTTCACGTCAATCCTGCCGGAAATCTTGGGGAAAATGCCCATCTCCTTGAGCTCCACGGACGACACTTCCAGGTTGCAGTCGAACTTGAGAGCAATGTCTTCGGGATCTCCGAACGAGACTTTTCGTCCCTTCAACGTGAAGTTGTAGTGTCCCCGCTCTCCCTCACTGAGAACGATTCTCCCTCCTCCCTCGATTCTTCCCTCGTCGAGATTCGCACTGAACCTGACGAGCTCCACGGCCTTCTCGTTCAGCACGACATGACCCTGCAGGTTCTTCAGAACCTCGTTCCTGCCGGCGAGACGCAGGGTCCCGTTGGTCAGGTTGAAGCTCCCATTCAGAACGGGATTCCTCAGCGTCCCGGTCAGCTCCGCGTCTCCCACTATGACGCCGGACGAGGACGCCACGTGCCTCAGGAACAGAGACGCCACGGAGAAATCGCTCTCCGAGAGCTTCATGCGAAACCGCACGGGACCGTCGGGGAAGCTCACGCTTCCGACACACAGGTTGACGCTCATCGGAAGGAAGCCGCTTGCTTCGCCCTTCGCGTTCCTCTCGTTCACCTCGAGCTTCGTCACGTTGCAGACCTGCTCCGAAACCTGTCCCTCCACGTGCAACCTCTCTACCTCGTACTCGCGGAGTCTGAGGTCGTAAGCGTCCAGAGAGACACGCACGTCAGGCCTCTCGAGTGTCCCAGAAATCCTTAGCTTGCTGTCTACGATTCCTCCCACCCCGGCCAGCGCGGGATGCCAGCCCGAAAACCGCTCCATGGCCAGGCCTTCGGTCGAGAAATCCAGCTCCGTCATGATCCCCTCGGGCAAGCGCCTCCCGGACATCAGAGAGTCGATCACACACTTCAACTCGCACGGCCCGCCGATCCGCCCGCTTCCCGTCAGAACACCCCCTCCCTTTGTCACCGTGAGCCTGTTCACCGCCAGTTCGCTCCCCCGCAGCCTGCCGGAAAGCGAGACTCTGTCCACGCCCCTCCCTGCGACGCTGGCGTCGAGCCACTCAACCTCCGCCTCCACAACCTGCTCGTCGCCCTGTCCGCCGAAGTCCAGCCTGGCGTTCAGCCTTCCTGCCACCGGCCACACGGCTCCAAGAGCGTCCCGAAGGTCCAGAGAGCTCAACGTCAGTTTCCCGCTCACCGAACGCTCCTCCGCCCCGATCACGCCGTCGAACTGGACGCCTTCCCCTGCCGACGAGAGCCTCACCCCCTCCAGGCGGAGACGCCCGTCCTGCCAGAACATGTCCACCGCCTGCTCATTCTTCCACGTCTTCTGCCCGAGCGACAGCTCAAGAGCATCAAGGCTGACGCCGACCCCGTCCTTGGAAACCGCGACAACACCCGCGGCCGTGATGCTTGTATCGCTCCTCACGGCGCGCGCGTTCCCGTTCACGTAAGCCAACACTGTCTCCACCACGCGTCCGCCGCGGCCCGTAACCGTCGACCCTTCTCCCTGCTCAAACACGCCTGCCTCCACCATCAACGAGTCGAAGACCACACCCCCCACCCTCGCGGGGCAGAGGGTCGCTCCGGTCTGCAGAGACACTTCGGGCCAGAGCTCTCCGGACAGACGGCCGATCGCGACCTCTCCCGAAACCAACGAGGGGGTCATGCTCTCCAGCCGTCCCCGGAACGTTCCGTCGATCGTCAGCTTCTCACCACTCCTCAGAAGTGTGCCCGTCCCCTGAAGGTCGCTCTCCAGCTTCAGGGCATCCGAGACGCCCGGAAACTCTTCGAGGCCGAGCACCGAGAAGTCAAAACGAATCTCCAACCCGCCTTCGGCGCCCAGATGCCCGGACGCCTTCGCCGCGTAACGTGTCCCCTCTACTTCCAGGTCAGTCAGGTTTAGAGTGCCGTGTCCGTCAAAGGCCCCGACCATGTCCGCCTTCACAAACGAGACACCAGCGTACTGGCCGGGGTCCAGCGAAATCTCCAGCCTCCCTTCCCTCGACGGCGACGTCAACCCTCTCCCTGCGAATCTGAAACCCCCGCTGACCAGACCGTGAGGAATCCTCTCCTGGCCGAAGACGTCCGCCCAGCCCCCCGGGTCGAAGTCCTCGAAATCAACCCTGCATTCCTGAAGCGAATCTCCGGCAGAATCGAAAACGCCATCCAGGACGCTCCCGTCGGAGCTCAGTCTGAAATCGGTGCCCCAGCGCCCTCGCGCCACTCGCGTACGTGCGGTCACCGAATCCAGCCGGTGCGGGCCGTACGTTCCGGAGACTGAAGAAACCACTTCGGTCGTTCCTCCGGCCACCTTCGTGACCTTCAACGTGCCTTCGACCGTGCCGTCTTCCGGCAGAAACGACAGAAAATCGAGGCCCTTCATCTCGGCCAGCGACAGAGAATGGAGCTGGCCAACCAGGCTCACCTCGACGGGGTCGCGCAGGGCAACGAATCCGTCAACGGCATAGCTGGACTTCGGGGTCCGGACCTCGACCTGCTCCAGAAGGAGCTTGCCTCCCACGATCTGAAGATCGCCCTGACACTTCGAAAGCACGTACGACCACGGCAGCACGCTGCAGCTCAGTGAAAAGCCGGTCAGGCGAAACCCCGAGGAATCACTGCGCACCCCGGTGTGAAGATCGATCTCCTCGAATCGGAGATCCTCGTGCCGCCGATCGATGTCGACTGAGCCCTCCTTCAAGATCAGCTCCTCGATGTGGAGCGCGAGCTTCCCCTTACTGCGTTTCCGGCCGGCATCGGAGCCGAACCGGGGCCAGAGATAGTCGCCCCTCGCGCCTCTCACAATCGAGAGAACGGGCTGTTCCACAACGACGGATTGGAGGACGAGTCTCTTTCGGGCCAAATCAGAGACTCTGAATCGCGCGCTCACCTTGCGGGCCCTGACGAAGCTCTTCCATCCGTCCCCGTCTCTCGTGAGAAGTCTCACGCCGTGCAACGTCACCGAGCCGAAGGGGTTGCCGGAGATATTCTCGATTTCGATGCGAGTGGAATCGTTCGAAATCACGAATCGCTGTACCGCGTCCTCGATCCTCTTCGCCACGATCGGACCCTGGGTGCGCCAGAACACCACGGACGTCAGCACCAGCACTGCCAGCATCAACAGCAAAACGACCAGGACTATCTTGATCACCCTCGTGGCCACGTGCAATCGAGGTCCTCCTTGACAGGGTTCTAGAAGGCCTGCCCGACGCTGAAATGAAACTGTCCTCTGTCGCCGCCGTCCCGCGGGGAGAGCTTGAGTTTACGGCCGTAGTCGATTCTGATCGGGCCCACAGGGGTCTTGAACCTCAGCCCACCGCCTACCGTATACCTGTAGTCGGTGTCCCCCACGTTCCTGTCGACCAGCGAGAACGAGCTCAGGGTAACGTCAGAGGGATTGTTCCACACGTTCCCACCGTCGAGAAACACGGCGGCGGAGAGCCTCCAGATCACGGGAAAACGCACCTCCGCGTTTGTGAGCACCAGGAATCTCCCGCCCCTGACCGTGCCGTACTCGTCTCGAGGGCCCAGCTCGTCGTCCTCCACGTACCCTCTGACGGACGTGGCACCGCCGGTCCTGAACCTCTCCTCGAAGGGTATGCCCTCCAACCGTGTGAAACCCCTCGGTTCGCCGAACGGTTCCGCGAACCCCACTTTGAATCTCGTGGCCAGGACCACGTCCCCCAGCCTGGAGTACCGCGACGACGAGAACGACACCCTGTGGAAGCTGTAGTTGCCTCCAAGAACTCCTCCCGCCACCTTCCACGAGACGTCATGGTAGGAGCCCCTGGCCGGGTCAAACATGTCGTCTCGCGTGTCCCTTATTGTCGAGAGATAAAGGCTTCTTGTCACGTAGTGCTTGCGCACGGCCGTGGGCTCTGTCGTCTCGACCCACCGCGTGTCGTAGCTTGTGAACAGTTTCGAAAACGAAGAGAGGTCTCTCTTCGCAGTGAAGGTCAAACCGTCGAATTCCTGGCTGAACGCCGATTCCTTCTTGTACTCGTGGTACACGACGAGCTGCCCGGCCGTCCTGGTCCCCAGCAACCGCGGCTCGACCAAACCCACGTCGAACCTGGACGCGTCGAGCGCGAGCTTCCCCTCGGTAAGCAAGAACCGCCCGAAGGCGAAACTCGCAGAGGTGAAAAGCCTCTGGCCCCGACCGAAGAGATTCCTCTGGCCCCACTCCCCGAACACTCTCAGTTGATCGCTGGAGCCGTAGCCGACACCCGTGGCCGTCCACCCCATCTTCTTCTCCCTGACGAGGATCAAGAGATCCGGAACCGGCGAGACGCTGTCACCCGTTGCCACGGATATCTGCACGTCGGAGAACAGACCCGTATCGTATATCCGCTGCTGAGTCCTGATCAGCTCGGAGCGGCGCAGTATGTCTCCCGGCTTGAGCGTTACCTCCCTTCTCACAAGTCTATCAGTCGTGATCCGATTCCCTTCAATCCTTACCTCCCCCGCCACGGCCTGTATCTCTTCGCTGACCATGTAGAAGACGTGAGCCTTCTCCTCTTCCAGAACCGTGTTGTCGAACACCGTCGCATAGACGTGGCCGGCCTCGGCATACATCTCCAGCAGCCTCCTCTTGTCCTCCTCCAGGGCCGCCGGGTTCATGGGCACTCCTCTCTTAATCTTGAGCGCCTTGAGCAATCTCGCTTGCGACAGTGCGGACGCCCCCTGTACCTGCACGGATCCCACGAGCGTCAAGGGTCCTTCCCAGAGCTCGAGCGTAATCCTCACGGCTCTCCCGCCCCTGACCTTCTCCACGCTGTCCGACGCCACCTTGGCTTTCAGATGACCGTGATTGTTGTAGAGGCCGACTATGGCTTCGACATCCCCCTGCAGGAAGTCCTTACGGTAGGAGCTGTTTCGGAACGGTCTCAGCAGGGAGCGCTCCTTGGTCTTCATCAGGCTCTTCAGGGTGCGATCCGAGAACACGCTGTTCCCCTGTATGTCGATGTGGGACACGTAAGGCACCCTGAACACGTCGTCGCCGAGACAGATACCGGGAAGGAGAAGAAGCAGAAGAGCGATGACGAGTGCGGGTGGCTTCCTAGTCAGACAGGATTGCCCTCGCCGTATCAGATTCACCAGGGCTTCCACCTTTCATCTGGACTTCGTTTCCCAGGGTTGCTCTTCCTCTCTGGACTATTCTGGCGAAGTCGACCCAGAATGCAAACAGAATCAGGCCTCCCACGATCAGAACCCCCACCCGCTGCAGCACGACCTGCTTCGATACGCTCAGGGCCTTGCCTCTGATGCCCTCGATCACACAGAAAAGGACGTGGCCGCCATCCATGATGGGGATCGGCAGCAGATTCACAACGACAAGCGCTATGCTGATGAAGGCTATGAAGTAGAGCAGATTCCCTACTCCCCTGCGAGCCTGATCGCCCGACATCTGGACGATGGTCACGGGGCCCGCCACGCTCTTTCTAAATTGGCCCGGCTGTAGCAGCAGTCTGAAGAAGCCGGCGTAGGCCTGGCCCAGCATGTCGATCGTGCTTGCCGCCCCGAGTTTCAGCACCCTCGGCCCCGTCGCCCTGACCATGCCGTATGCTTTGACGGGGGGCGAGATGCCGATGAAGCCTACCGGCCCCCTGTCACCCAAATCCTGCCCGAGGGGCGTTATCCTGGTCTCGAATCTTCGCCCTTCGCGCTCCACGAGAAAGGCGGTCTCCTCACCCGGCCGCCGGTGTATCACCCCGGCCAGCTCTTCCCATGTTTCTATGTGTTTCCCGTCGACCGATATGATCCTGTCGCCCGCCCTGAGGCCCTTCTCGTACGCCGGGAGCCCAACGCTCACCGCGCCGATGACGGGCGGCGTCGAGGTAGGAGAAACCTCATCCAGAAGCACCTCTCTATCGGAGCGTCTCACGCTGATCTCGACACGCTCTTTGGCCCTTTGCACAACTATGGCTATCAGTGAGTCCGCGTCGGCTCTCATCACCCTGTCCGTGAACTCGCTCCAGCTTCTCACCCTGGCGCCGTCGACCTCAGCGACTCTGTCGCCGTCAGCGAAACCGTATTCCGTCGCCACGGAGCGCGGCTCCACTCTGCCCAGCACGCTCTCGAAGTCCAGGAATCTCACGCCGACCGCGTACATCATCGTGCACGCCAGGAAAGCGAAGACGAGGTTCATTCCGGGCCCCGAGGCCGCGATGATCATCCGAGCCCACCACGGCTTGGAGGAGAACTCATCCGGAGCACCGGCTCGCTCCTCCGCGTTCGGGTTCTCACCTGCCATCTTGACGTACCCGCCCATCGGGATCGCGGCTATCAGATATCTCGTTCCTCGGAAAGTGAATCCGACCAGCTCCGTCCCGAAGCCGAGTGAGAATTTCAACACCCTCACCCCCAGAGCCTTTGCACTCGCGAAGTGGCCTAGCTCGTGCACGAAGATGAGAAGCCCCAGCACGACGATACCCATCAGGATAGTAAGCATGACCCTCCTCTCTTCGAGAGAAACGGACGGACCACAACCTTGCCTCCTACTTTAGCCTCAAGGGGATACACAGTCAAGAACGAGGACGCAAAGGGCCCGACCCTCTAGACCACCGCGGAAAGGCCTAACCGCACCACCCGCATGAATCCTCCGGCGTCCAGAGCCCGATCCCCGTCCCCCATCAACCTCGTCCGGGGGCTCAGCCCGCCAGTTCACTGTACAGCTCCAGATGTTTCTCGCAGGATTGGGAGAAGGAGAAGTCTCGCACGGCCAGCCGGGCCGCGGCGGACATCTCCCTCGAGAGTTCCGGTCGAAGATGCAGCGTCCTCAGGGACGCCGCCATGGCGCTCACGTCTCCCGGGTTCACCAGAAAACCCGTGAGGCCTTCCCTCACGGTTTCCTCGGTTCCTCCTGCGCGCGCCGCCACCACCGGCAGCCCCGCCGCCATCGCCTCCAGCACAACCGTCCCGAGGCCTTCAGATCGCGACGGGAACAGGAACACGTTTGACGCCCTCATCAGACGAGGGATGTCCTGCCTGAAGCCCAGGAAGCGCGTCACCGAGCTCACACCCAGTTCCCTTGCACGCCTCTGGAGTCTGGGCAACAGCCTCCCCTCTCCGGCGACGATAAAGCGCGCGCGAGGAATCTCCGAAGTCACAACTTTGGCGACGTCGAGGATGTCTTCCTGGCCTTTCTCCTTCGTGAGCGAGCCGACATTGAGAACCACGAAGTCGTCCTCGTTGAGCGCCAGCTCCCCGCGTACGTCCTCCGGACTCTCGTCGGAAGCGAACTCGTCGATGTGCACGCTGCTTGGTATGACACGAATCTTCTCGGGACGCACGCCGGCCTCCCGGAGCGTCTCCGCCACCCTGGAGGAGATCGCAACGTAGGCCGACACGAAGCGTAGATACTTGACGCGACTGGCGAAGTCTCTCCTCACGGGGAAAGCCACTCTACGCGTCACGACAAGCGCTTTAACGTCGTGGAAAAGCGTCGCCGCAACGGCAACGGCATGGGCGTGCCCGGCGTGGGCATGCAGGATCGTCGGTTCGAAGGCACGCAGGATGCTCCCCGCGCGAAACCAGGCCCGGACGTCCGCGTCTCCCCGTATGCGGATCGCTTCGACAGGCAAGCCCTTCTCCTTTGCCCTCGAGTGCAGAGGACTCCGCTTCTGGCACGCCAGAAGCACCTCCTGGCCCCTTCTGAGGAGCTCCATCGCCAGGTTGAGCACCTGGTACTGGCCCCCTCTCCAGCTATTGCCGCTGTCCAGAAAGAGAATTCTCATCGCTGCTTCAGGCTCAGTCTCCACAGTTTTGCATATCGCACGAATACGCTCATCGCGGCCAGTGCACAGATGACGAGGCCGCGCACGCCGTCAAGAAACCCGAGCTGGAGCAGGTACATTCTGAAGAACCTCGCCGGCGGCCTGAACAGAAGCCTGGCCACCGGGAACCGCACCCCCCTCTTCGCTGCGTCCTGCGCTCCCCAGTCGGTGTATCTATCCAGCTTCCTCAAGTAGGACGAGAAGTCGGTGTAACTGTCGTGGAACAGATGCCCGCGAAGAAAACCCCCTCTTCCCCGAAGCTCCACCTCTGCGTGCACGCGCTTCTCTTCGTACCTGCCCGCCTCCCTGTTGAAGAATCTCAAGACCTTGTCGCGCTGCCATCCGCAGAATCTAACGGGCCTCCCCATGAACACGTTCCGCCTGCGAACCCAGTATCCGTCCAGCTCCGGTCCGCGCTCCAGATGAGAAAACACGTCCTCCTTCAGCTCCCCCGAGACCCTCTCGTCTGCGTCGACGATCAGCACCCACCGGTTTGCCGCCCGCGGCAGGGCCCAGTTCTTCTGCGCAGCCGAATTTACGTACTCGTGTTGCAGAATCCTCGCGCCGTGGCTCTTGCAGATGCTCACCGTTGAGTCGGTGCTGAATGAATCTACTACAAGCACCTCGTCTGCCCATCCCACAGACTCAAGGCAGTCGGCGATGTTCTTCTCCTCGTTGAACGTCGGCACTATGACCGTCAGTTTTTCCCTGTCTCTTCCCACGCGAGTAATCGTCTCACTTGATCGAAGACCTTCTCCGGAGCCAGCTCTCTCATACACGCCATGCTGTCGCACGTGTTCTTGTCGCAGAAAAGGCACTCCACTTCCGCCGACACGGCTCTGTGCTTCTCCAGCGGAGGATTCCATGTACGGGGATTCGTCGGCCCGTAAATCGTCACCGTGGGTGTGCCCACCGCCACGGCAACGTGCTTGAGTCCCGAGTCATTCGACACGAAAACCGAGCAGCGGCGCATCAGCGCTGCCGCCTCCGGGAGACTCGTCCTGCAGGCGATCTCGGCCTTGGTTCTCATCAGCGCGCACATTCGCTCCGCCAGCGGCTTCTCTCCGGGCCCCCAGATGATTACCACACTGTGTCCCATCCTCTCGGTTATCATGTCGCCCACCGACGCGAACTTCTCGACGTCCCAAGTCTTTGCGGCCCAGGAACCGGCCGGGCAGATGCCGACGACCTTTCCTGCGCCCAGGGATCTCG
>JAZDPI010000347.1:0-4374 GCA_043797775.1 Candidatus Eiseniibacteriota bacterium | reverse complement strand
ACGCGAAAGGAGCTGTTAGCGACTTCCTGCAAGCCAGCGACGTTCTGGCCCTCGGCCCGGGGCTCTCTAGAAACGCCGAAAGCGCAGCACTGGCGAGACAGATAGTCCCCTTTGCCGGGAAACCCACGGTGCTGGACGCGGACGGACTCAACGCCTTTGTCGGGCACGTCAATCTCTTTGCGCGAGCAGGTGGCCACTTGATAATAACGCCGCACGTAGTTGAGATGTCGCGCCTTTCGGGGGAGACGCCCGCGGCGATAGCCGCCGACAGGGTCTCTACTGCGAAACGCTTCGCGGCCCAGCTCGGCATAGTTGTCCTCCTTAAGGGTGCCCCGACCGTGATTGCGCAGCCGGAGGGCCCGACTTACGTTAACCCCACCGGAAATGAGGGTCTTGCAAGCGGGGGCTCGGGCGACGTGCTGACCGGTATCATCGCGGCACTTCTGGGGCAGGGCCTTCCCGTCGTGCAGGCGGCGGCGCTTGGTGCGTACCTCCATGGCCTCGCGGCTGACCTTGCGCGAGAGACCGTTGGGGAAGAGGGGATGATCGCAAGCGACCTCATTGATTGCCTCCCTGCGGCGATCATGCACGCGAAGAAGGGAGAACCGGCCGGGTTCATCGAGACCTTGCGGGGTGTGTGAGGGGTCAGAGGCTCGAAGGCGAGGTTGCGACGGAGAAACAGGCGCCCCACGTAGGGCGCGCAGGGGTTACAGAGTCAGGAGGTGCCCTTGAGCACCGAATTCCAGCACAAGAAGGACATCGTTGAAATCGGCAGGAGACTATACGACAAGGGGTTCGTCGCCTCCCACGACGGCAATATCAGCGCAAGAGTGGGGCCGAAGCAGATACTTGCAACGGTGACAGGCGTAAGTAAAGGTTTTCTGACACAAGACGATATTATTCTTGTAGATACACAGGGCAAAAAGATCTCGGGTAAGGGAGAACCTTCGTCCGAGATCAAGATGCACCTTTTGATTTACCAGAAGCGGCCTGACGTTATGGCCGTCGTTCACGCTCATCCACCGGTGAGCACAGGTTTCGCGGTCGCGGGAATCCCGCTCGCACAGTGCATACTTCCCGAGGTTGTGATAAGCCTCGGTTCAGTGCCCGTTGCCGCCTACGGAACACCCTCGACATACGAGGTCTGCGACGCCATCGCCCCTTACGTCGAGAATGCAGAGGCGTTTCTCCTGGCCAACCATGGAGTCGTTACGCTGGGAAAGGATCTCCTTCAGGCCTACTACAGAATGGAAACCGTCGAGCACTTCGCACGAATTGTCCTGACGGCACGGCTGCTCGGCAACGTGAACGTGCTCTCGCGAGAGCATGTCACGAAGCTGGTGGAGATGCGAAAAGAGATGGGCCTGGAGGGAAGGTTCCCCAACTGTGAGAGCTGTGGTTATTGCGAGGCCACAGGGACGCAATCTGCGACAGTGCGGCATCTCGCGGCGGAGTTGCGTCCGCGGGCGGAGGACAAAGCAGTGACCGACGAGAGGCGCCTTGTGGAGATGATCACGTCGGTGATCAAGGAAATAACGGGGGCCAGCGGGTCGGCAAAGGACAAGCGAGAGAGCAAGTAGCAGCGTCGCGATGCGGACGACGTGGCAGGGGTACAGATCAGCGACGAATACGGAGGCAGGAATCAATGACTAGCGGAATCAAGACGCCGGAAGACGTGATCAAGTTCGTTGAAGAAAACAATGTGGAGCTGGTGAACCTCTGGTTCACGGACATACTTGGCCGGCTCAAGAGTCTGGGAATTACCCGGGAACAGCTCAAGCACGCGGTTTACGAGGGCGTTGGCTTTGACGGGTCGTCGGTGGAAGGTTTCGTGCGAATCTACGAGAGCGACCTTGTGGCGCGTCCCGACGTGACGACGTTCGCTCTCCTTCCCGAGAGTATCAACGGCAAGGCAGCCGGCGTGATGTTCTGCGACACCATGAATCCCGATGGAACTCACTATGAGGGGGATCCCAGGCACATCCTGAGACGTGCGCTGAAACGAGCCTCGGACAGCGGCTTCTCACTCAAGACGGGACCGGAGCTCGAGTACTTCTACTTCAAAGATTGCACGCAACCCTGTGTTCTGGACGTAGCCGGCTATTTTGACGTGGTGCCGGACGACGTCGGGGCGGATATACGGCAGAAGACCATCAGTGCGCTCTGTCGAATGGGCGTTGCCGTCGAGTGCGGCCACCACGAAGTGGCGCCCAGCCAGCACGAAATCGATCTCAGGTACGACGATGCGCTTAAGATGGCGGACCGGACGATGCTTTACAGGTACGTCGTCAAAGGAATCGCGAAACAGTGCGGATACTATGCGACTTTCATGCCCAAGCCGATTGCAGGCCAGAATGGAAGCGGCATGCATACGCATCAGTCGCTCTTCGCGGGAGACAGAAACGCCTTTTTTGACGCGAAGGCCCCCTATCATCTTTCCCAGACCGCACGCAGCTACCTGGCGGGGCTCCTGCAGTATTCCCGCGAGATCACGCTTGTCACGAATCAGTGGGTGAATTCGTACAAGAGACTCGTGCCCGGCTACGAGGCGCCGGTCTATATCTCCTGGGGACAGAAGAACCGCTCTGCGCTCGTGAGAGTTCCGATGTACAAGCCGGGAAGAGAGGAATCCACGAGGCTTGAGTTCAGGTGTCCTGACCCGGCGTGCAATCCGTACCTTGCCTTTTCTGTAATGCTGGCCGCCGGACTAAAGGGAATCGAGGGCAAGTGTCAACCTCCCGCTCCGATAGAAGAGGACATCTATCACATGACTCCAGAGGAAAGGGAAAAGAACGGAATTCTCTCCCTTCCCGACAGCCTCTACGCCGCCATCGGGGAGACGGAAAAGAGCGAGCTGGTAAAGGAAACGCTCGGCGAATCCGTCTTCCAGAAATTCCTGAGCAACAAGCGCGTGGAGTGGGAGAACTACTGCATTCACGTCACAGATTACGAGCTGCAGAAGTACTTGCCGGTGCTGTAGCCGGGGCGTGAGCCGAACACAAGCGTCCTAAGGTGTCGCAGATAAGCGTCCTAACGTGCGAGCGACCGTGTCCGAACTCAAAGGCCCAGCCCTCTACGAGGCCCGTACCGCCCATCCGGTGAATCGCTGGTTCTGGACCTCCACTTGCTGGTTTCTCTTGAACTCGCGGCGGCTATGTGTTAGAATGATATATGAATAGCGAATGGCACCTTGTCGTTTTCTGTGCTAGGGTCAGCCCTTAAGACTTGAGCCGCTGGAGCGTAGTGCTCTGGCGGTTCGTTTTTTCTGGCAACTTCGTTGGTTCGCCCTTTCGCGGAGGTGAGGGCCACGAGAACGATAACCGTATGCCCGTTGTGCGGAGCCGGCAACGCTCTGTGCGGCTCGGGCAATGCGTTATGCCGCCCGGGCGATGAAGTGTCCGGGAAGAGCAGCGCATTGTCCCGAAAGGGGAGAGAAACGTCCCGGGAGGGCAGCACGTTGTGCCGCTCGGATAACGCATTGCCTGGGAAGGGTAACGTATTGTCCGGTAGGGGCACCATCACCACGCTGCCCTTCGAATACACCTTCGGCGGGCAGACCTTTCCCGGCGCACGTTGCGGCAGTTGCGGACTCATTTTTGTCTCCGTTCAGCCGGACAGAAAGGCGCTGGAGGAGATGTACGGAACCCCCTATTTCGAGAGTGATTTCAGGTGCGGCTCCGCTCCGGCGGCGTATTTCGCGGAAGAAAAGCCCTTTAGACGGGAGGCGATCTCGATACTAGCGCTTATCACGAGGCTAACTGGCAAGAAAGCCGGGCGACTTCTTGAGATAGGATGTGCCGGTGGATGGCTGCTGAAGGCCGCGGAAAACGCAGGTTGGAAGGCAACGGGGGTAGAGATCTCCCCGCAGGCAGCCGCCTTTGCCAGGACGGAACTGGGGCTCGACGTGTTCGAAGGGAGTCTCGCGGAGGCGGCTTTCCCGCCCGGGACTTTCGACGTCATATACATGGGAGACGTGCTGGAGCATATACCGGATCCGGTCGGTCTTGTTCTCGAATTGAAGAGAACCCTTGCCGCGGGTGGATGTGTTGTGGCGGGCGGTCCGACGGCCTTGAACGCACTCGCACGCAGGCTCGGCCTCGCCGTCTATCGGGCACTTGGAAAGACCAAGACCATAGAGTTGCCGCCGTATCATCTCTTTGAATACACACCGCGCACCATTCGGAGACTGTTCGAAAGCGCCGGGCTTGAAGTGTTCCACCTCGAACCGAAGAAGATCCCACCTCGACTGAGAAAGGTGACGCTGGAGGAGATTCTCACTTATGCAATAGAGCTGTTGACCTTTCCCATCAGTGCCGCTTTTGGTGTCTGGACAGACAGGGTAATTTTGTGTGCCAGGAAGCCCGAGGAGGCGAA
>JAZDPI010000327.1:0-5281 GCA_043797775.1 Candidatus Eiseniibacteriota bacterium | reverse complement strand
TCCAGTCTCTTCACGTCCTTGAGGTTTCCGCCCTGGGGTCCGTTTGCCGTGAGGATGCGCGTCGCGTCCAGTATCGTCAGAGCAGGTCTAAAGAACCTCGCAAGGTCGGCGAGGCTCTGCGAGAAATCCTGATGAAGCCTGCCCCTGGGGTCTCCTATGACCCCCATCCAGTTCTTAAGCGACATCGTCAATCTCGCGCCTCCGTGGTGCTTTGCAATCGGTACGTTGATGATTTTGTCGCACTCGAGCGCGTCGGCGTAAACGGGCCACTTTTTGAGCACGGCGCCTCCCATGTCCACCTGTTTGAACTTCCTTTCGTCAATGAAACTGACTTCTGCGCCGGCTTTCTTGGCGGCGTCGGCTATTCCGCTTCTCACGTAGCAGCGCCGCGGGTCGTTGCAGGTGTAGTCGAATACCTTGACCTTCTTGGCTCCAGCCTTGTAGCACGATTTGACGACGGAAAACACGAGGTCCGGGTTGGTGTTTGCAGCCTGCTCCGGAGTCCTGTCCCAGCCGATGTTGGGCTTCACCAGAACCACGTCGCCCTTGGACACAAATTTGGACATGCCGCCCAGGGTCTTGAGTCCGGAGAGAAGATTCTTCTCGACGGACGGTCCGCTCACGACCGCGAACGCCGGGTGCTGTACCTCGGCGCCCGTTCCCGTTGGGAGCCGAAGCCCGCCAATCAGCCCCGCAGCAACCCCTGCTCCGGCCGCCTTCAAGAACTCTCTGCGATCCATGACGTAACTCCTTCCCACGCAGTCTCGCGCCCACGCGACCCCGGCAGCCAACCGCACCCCCGTGGCAGCAGAATAGCACCCGCCGCGTTTCGCTGTCAAATGCGGTCGGGTGACCTGCGTTCTGCCAGGGTGGTGCCGGGAGAGCGACCCGGCTCGTGCAGGCGTGTTGGTCCAAGCTGCACGCGCGGGCGGCCGCGTAAGAACCGTCCTCCCGCGGGTTTCCCTTCTTGCGAAGGGGGGCGCCTTGTGCTACTCTACGGCGCAAATGCAACTGGACCCGAAAGGAGTCGGCGCGTGGCGGAAAGACGTCTCACATCGCCTGCCCTGGTGGAGGAAGAGGTTGCCCTCGACACGGCCCTGAGGCCGGGCAGTCTGGACGAGTTCGTGGGCCAGAACCACCTGAAGGAGAACTTGAGAGTCTTTCTGCAAGCCGCTGTCCAAAGAGGAGAAGCGCTTGACCACATCCTCTTTCACGGCCCTCCGGGCCTGGGCAAGACGACTCTCGCGAACATAATCGCCAACGAGATGGGGGTTGAGATAACCCACACGACCGGGCCGGTCATAGAGCGGCCGGCCGACCTCGCGGGTCTCCTCACTAATCTCACCGAAAGGGCCGTCCTTTTCATCGACGAGATACACAGGCTGAACCACGTCGTGGAGGAGTACCTGTACCCTGCGATGGAGGATTTCAAGATAGACATCATGATTGACAGGGGCCCCAGCGCGCGGTCCGTGCGGCTCAACCTCCAGCACTTCACGCTGGCAGGCGCGACGACGCGAGCGGGCATGATCACCTCGCCCCTGAGGGCCAGGTTCGGGATGACCTGTCGTGTCGGCTACTACGACAAAGAGGAACTACACCGGATAGTCAAGCGTTCGGCCAAGATAATCGGCGTTGACATCAACGAGGATGGGGCGTCTGAGATCGCCGGTCGCTCGAGGGGCACCCCCCGAATAGCGAACAGACTGCTCCGGAGGGTCCGCGACTTCGCGCAAATCAAGGCCGGCGGGAAGATCACAAAACCGGTGGCCGAGGATGCCCTCCAGATGCTCGAGGTCGACAGGGTCGGGCTGGACGAGATGGACAGGAGGATGCTCGAGGCCGTCATCCTCAAATTCGCCGGGGGCCCCGTCGGGCTCAACAATCTCGCCGTTGCCGTCGGGGAAGAAGCCGAGACTCTCGAAGACGTGTACGAACCTTTTCTCATACAGGAGGGATTCATAAAGAGAACCCCGCGGGGAAGGCAGGCCACCGCTCTCGCTTACAGGCATCTGGGAATCGCGTCCCCGGAAGACGCCGGGAGCGGCCCGGGTCCGGGCGAAGAGGCTCCGCAGGGAGGGGCCTCTCGGGGGGAGGTCTCTGGAGACAAGCCCGCTGAAGGCAGAAGGAAACAGAAAGAGTTGTTCAATCAATGAGCAAACGCGAGAAGATCCTGCTTCACACGTGTTGCGCTCCCTGTTCCACTGTGCCCGTGCCCACGCTTGTGGAAGAGGGGTTCGAGGTTACCGCCTTCTTTTTCAACCCCAACGTTCATCCATTCGTAGAGTTCAGAAATCGCCTTACATCAATGCAACAATTTGTTAACGATAGGGGAGTTACGTGCCTGCTTTCTGACGAATATCCTCTCGAGGAATTCCTCAGGATGCAGCTCTCCAAGTTTGAGTCCAGGTGCGAAGGATGCTACGAGCTGCGCCTGGCTGAGGCGGCTCGGAAGGCGCGGGAAGAGGGGACACGACTCTTCTCGACCACGCTCCTGGTCAGCCCCTACCAGAAGCACGACCTCCTGCGGGACGTCGGCAGGGCCGTCCAGAAGAAGAGCGGCGTGGAATTTCTCTACGCGGACTGGCGACCTCGCTGGAAGGAGACCAGAGCCGCAGCGAGACAGGAGGGCCTGTACATCCAGAAGTACTGCGGCTGCATTTTCAGCGAGCACGAGAGGTTCGCGTAGGAAGCCGCGAAGAGAACGGACGTATGACTCTCGACCAGAATCACGATGGCACGAAGCATACATCCCAGGCCGGCTCGCCGGTCGGTAGAGGTGCGCGGGTTCGCAGAAGCGCGCCGGCCCCCGGCGGCAAGGTGCCGCAGGCAGACCAGCTCAGCGACTTCGACTTCGATCTGCCCGAGGAGTTTGTTGCACAGAGGCCTGCCGAGCCCAGGGGAGCGTCCAAGCTCATGGTTCTTGACAGGGGTGCGGCGAGCATAGAGCACTCGAGTTTCGACTGTCTTCCCTCCTACATGGACGAGGGAGACTGCCTCGTCCTCAATGAGACGAGGGTCATGCCGTGCCGGCTTCACGCCGTCAAGAAGAGGACGGGTGGCAAAGTCGAGCTTCTCTTCGTTCGGCGAGAGGCGGACCGGCGTTGGGAGGCGTTGGTGAGGCCTTCCAGAAGGGTTCGCGAGGGCGATTCTCTCATCATGACGGGAGACGGTGTCGCGAGAGTTCTCACAAAAGTATCGGGAGCCTCCTACGTTCTTGAGGTGGAGGAGCCCTTCGAGACCTATCTCGAAAAGTGGGGTACGATGCCGATTCCTCCCTACATAGGCCGCGAATCAGACGTCGTGGACAGAGAGGACTATCAAACCGTGTACGCTCGCATGAACGGCTCATCCGCGGCACCCACGGCCGGGCTCCATTTTACGAAGGAGCTTCTGCGAAGGCTGGAGGCACGCGGCGTGAGAATCGCGAAGGTGATTCTGCACGTAGGCCCCGGCACGTTCAAACCCCTGGCTCCGGGTCCGCTCAGCGCGCAGAAACTGGACCCGGAATACTACGAAATCGGTCCCCAGGCGTGCCGGATAATCAACAGCTCGCGAGGACGGGGCGGCCGCGTCTTCGCAGTGGGGACGACCACTGCCCGGGCACTGGAAACGGTCGCCGGCGAGGCGCGTGAGAAGGTACTGTCGGCCCCGCGCTCGGAGGCGGCGAAGGCGGTGGGGCCCGAGGCAGAGACCCGGAACGCCACCGGAGCCGAGCTCGCGCTGGTGCCCTCGCGGGGGTGGACGGACAAGTTCATCTATCCGTCGTACAGGTTCAGGGCGGTGGACGCGCTCGTGACAAATTTCCATCTTCCTCGCTCGAGTGTGCTGCTTCTTGCCTGTGCCTTTGCGGGGAGAGAGCTCATTCTTTCCGCCTACGAAGAGGCGAAACGGACGCAGTACCGGTTCTACAGCTACGGCGACGCGATGCTCGTAACGTAACATGACCCGCGTGCAAGGAGCCAGGCGGGTGGCAGACATCACGCGCATGATACTATGGATTTTCTGATTCAGGAGAAAGACGAGCAGACCGGCGCAAGGGCGGGCACGATTCTCACCTCGAGGGGGCCGGTTGAGACCCCGGTGTTCATGGCCGTGGGGACTCAGGGCACGGTCAAGACGCTGTCCCCGCACGACCTCGAGGACGTAGGCGCACAGATCATACTCGCCAACACGTACCATCTATATCTGCGGCCGGGTCACCTCCTCATCAAGGAGCTCGGCGGTCTGCACAAGTTCATGAGCTGGCCCAAACCGATACTCACGGACAGCGGCGGCTTCCAGGTGTTCAGCCTCGCGGACCTTCGCGTCGTGAGAAAGGAAGGAGTCGTCTTCCGTTCGCACCTGGATGGCTCCGAGCGCTTCATCTCTCCGGAGGCCGCCGTCGAGATTCAGACGGCTCTGGGCTCTGACGTGATCATGACTCTGGACCAGTGTGTCGGTTATCCCGTGGACGTTCCTGCGGCCAAGGAGGCCGTTGACAACACGCTCGACTGGGCGAAGCGATCGAGAGATATGTGGGGGGGCATGAATCCTACGTCTCAGTCGGCGCTGTTCGGCATAGTGCAAGGCAGCACCTACGAGGACTTGAGAAGGCACTGCGCCAGGGCACTTGTCGAGATGGGGTTTGACGGCTACGCTCTGGGCGGGCTTTCGGTCGGCGAACCGAAGAGCGCAACGGCGGAGATGATAGCAGTCTCCGTGAGAGAGCTTCCGTCGGACAGGCCCAGATACCTGATGGGCGTTGGTTTCCCGCAGGACATAATCGATGCGGTGGCGCTCGGGATCGACATGTTCGACTGTGTCATGCCCACGAGGAACGCACGTAACGGGACGGTCTTCACTTCCAGAGGAAAGCTCGTCGTCAAGAACGTGGAATTCGCGCGGGACGAGCGACCGCTCGACGAGGACTGTGACTGCTACACGTGCCGCAACTTCTCTCGGGCTTACTTGAGGCATCTCTTCCAGGCGGGGGAGCTTCTCGGCCCGAGGCTGGCCACGGTCCACAGCCTGAGGTTCTTTTTCAGAATGATGAAGGACATGAGACAGAGTATACTTGACCGGCGGTTCAATGGCTGGAGGAAGAATTTCCTCAGCGAGTACGAACCGTAGAAAAGGAGGAGACGATGGTGGACGTAGCTTACGCGATGGGTACGCCTTCTGGTGGGGGACAGTCCGGTGGAGCTCTCGGTGGGCTCCTCATGATTCTCGTCATCTTTGCGATCTTCTACTTCCTGCTCGTGCGGCCGCAGATGAAGAGACAGAAACAGCACCAGGCGAT
>JAZDPI010000326.1:0-7805 GCA_043797775.1 Candidatus Eiseniibacteriota bacterium | reverse complement strand
GCTTCGACCGAGGAATCGTCGCCCGGCGCAGGCGCGGGCTCGGGCGCAGGCGCGGCAGAGTTGCTCTCCGTCGCGGGCGCCGTCTCCATCGCTCCCCGCTCGATCCCCGCGCGGACGGTCGCCCTCGTCCCGCCCTCGGTGCCCGGCTCGGCTTCCGCCCCCTTCGCCGGCTCCGTTCGTTCTTCCTGCATGGCGGCCAACTGTCTGGCCCTGAGCGTCTCGTTCCGCTCTACGATCGCATTCATGATGTCAACAGAGCCGTCGGTGCTCATGCCGTCCACGACGATGATCTCGAGCTTCTCGCCCGGGTAGTCCTGGGAGAGAAGAGCCTTCAGACACCTTCCGATGTTTGCTTCCTCGTTGCGCACCGGAACGACTACTGTGACCTTCGGGGTCTCTTCTGCCAAGAACCCTTCCATATACACCCCCTCGTCGAGAGTTGCGACCGATCGGACCGGTCAAGCCCCTGCCGCTGCAACTGCGGAGCCGACTCACACGGGTTCCTTCACACGGGTTCCTTCAAACCCACACCGAACCCTTCAGATGCGGGCCATCGCTCTCACGTTCTCCCAGATTCTCTGCCAATGTCTCCACTCTATGTTGCCGCTCTTCAGCGCGTAGTAGTTCTTCAGAAGAAGCCCTCGCTTCATCGCCCCGATCATCTCACGCCTGGAGACGCCCGGGATCTTCACCGTCGGCTCCCTGACGGTCCCGGTTTCAAGCTCGTTAATAAGGAGTCCACGTCTCCTGGCGACGTCATAGAGGGCGGAGCCCGGGTAGGGTGTCGCGAATTGCCACGAAAGATAGTTGATGAGTCTCTCCGAATAGAGCCGCCTGACGAACCGCAGGGAATGCTTCACCTCTTCGGACGTTTCGTGGCAGAGTTCTCCGTTTTCCTCCCATATCTGAAAGAGCATCATGTTTGCGAAGACTTTTATGCCGTGCCGCTTGAATATCCTCACGGCGTCCAGCACCTGTTCCACCGTGATCTTCTTCCTGATTCCGTCCAAGACCCTCTGATTCGCGCTCTCTATGCCGACGTGCACGAGCCACACGTTCATCGCCTTGAGAGCTCTGGCGAAGTCGTCGTTCACTCTGTCCACGCGCAGATTGCACTGGAAGTGAAGGTCCTCAAAACCCAGGCCGATGAGCTCCTCACAAACGTGAATTGCCCAGTCCAAGTCCACGTTGAACTCGTCGGCGCTGAAGTAGATCTCACGGACCCCCCGGTGATACAGAAGGGACACCTCTTCTTTGATGCCTTCCTTTCTTCTCGCCCTTGCCCACGGTTTCCCTGCGCGCCAGACCGGATTCGAGCAGAACACACAGTGATAGGGACATCCCCTTACCGCAAGCATGTACGTCTGGGGCACGGCCCTTCTGAAGTGCATGCCCGGATACCTGGCGAAGTCAATCAGGTCCCAGGCCGGGAACGGGAAGGTTTCGATGTCCTGGTTGAACTCTCTTGCCCTCGTGGTCCGGTAGTCGCCGTTTTCCTTGAAGACAATGCCGTCGATCCTGCTGAGCGAGGCGGGAGTGAAGTCGCTCGTCGCGAGCTCCAGGAGCGTCTCTTCCCCTTCGCCCACCACGCAAACGTCTGCGGGCATCTCGTGCAACACGTTCATTGGTGCCGCGCTTGGATGCGCACCGCCGCAGACGATCTTGAGAGAAGGAAGGGCGCCCCTCACCCTCTCCACGGTCTTCCTGGCAAGGGGGGTTGTCTCCGTTGCGAACGAGATCCCGTAGACGTCTGGGTTGAACCGTCGAACGGACTCGACGTGCTCCTCCAGATTGCAGTGCCCCTCCAGGTAGGAGACCGACAGATCACCGCACTTGAGGTGTTTCCTCAGATAGGAGATGAGATAAAGTATCCCAATGTTGGGATAGGTCAGATGATAGCGCGTCTCCTTCTGCGGAGGATCTGCAAGTAGAATTCGCATGTCTTCACTCCTCGCTGAGAACCGCGGTCGCCACATCCCGCCCCCGTGCTTCAGGGCATGGGCCTCGGCGGCGCGCCGGACACCGGGTTCGCACGGCTAGGTCTGTGCAGAAGCAACTTCGATTACGTGCCTCAGGACGTCGGCCTCCCTTCTTTCCAGGGGGAAACTTGTTCGGACGCGTTCCCTGCAGCGCTCACCGCACGAATTGTCCAGTCGAAGCGCCCTTCTTATGCCGTCGGCAGCGAGCCGGGCGTCGGCGGCGGGAACGTAGACACCGCAGTCGCCCACCAACTCGGGTATCGCGAAGCGACCCGTTACGACGGGTACGCACCCGCAGGACATGGCCTCAGCCAGCGAGCATCCGAAACCCTCGTGTGCAGAGATCTGGACATAGACCTTTGCCCGCTCAAGGTATGCCCTGAGCTCCGAGTCGGGCACGTAGCCGGTGAAGAACACGTTGGGGGAGGCGATTCTCATCAGCCTCTCGACGCTCTTGTCCACCCATCTGCCGACGACAACGAACGTCGCCTCCGGCACGTGTCTCGCGCTCTCGACAAAGATTCTCAATCCCTTTCTCTCCAGATTGTCCCGCTTGACCTCGCCCACCGTTATTACCAGACTCCTTGCCTTCTCGCTGAAGTCAACGGGGCCGTTAACGTCGAACCCGTGGTACATCACGAATATCTTACCGGCGCTCACCCCCGCATTCTCGATTGCGTCTTTGCGCGTGGCCCTGGAAACGGCGAGCACCCTGTCCGCCGAACGGAGCGCCAGGCGACACAGAGTTCTGCGCAACACGTTGCGCACGCCGGGGCGCATCGCGCCGTATTTGATCTCAGGCAGGTTCACGACGTCGTCGCCACCCGCGATGACTATGCATCTCTTGCGATACGCCCTCGCAAAGAGTGTCGCGACGAACGTGCTGGTGTTGCCGAGCCAGCAGAAGAAGACGTCCGCTTCCCTACCGTATCTCGCGAGCCGAAAGAGATCGGACAGCCTTCGCCGGAAGTAGATCTCCCTTGTGTCGAAGTGCTGCGAGAGCACGTGGAGGTCTCTTCTCGTCCAGGAAACCCTTATGTTGTGAAAGAAGAGCACTCTCACCTTGTCGTGCCTGCGGGTTTCCCTTTGCACAGGATGTTCTCGCCGAAAATCCAGGAGCTTGGCGGAACTCTCTCGAGAAGAAAGAGCCCGCAATGGAGGAGCGGCCACCATTTTCCTCCCTTCGCCCGAAGAACCTCGGGCCTGAAATTGAAACGAGGTTCGGTCGACGTCCTCACCTTGAAACCGGTTTTCTCCAGGGCCCTCGAAAGACCGAAAAAACTCTGTTCGTTGACGTGAAAATCATCCCTCTCGCGAGCGTCGGAATCCTGCTCTTCCGGCGAGATTTCGTCCAGCATCGGAAGAAATCGCCTGGCCAATCTCACCACGTGGAGACCGTACTTCTTGTACCAGAGGTTCGGATTCGTGCACAAAACGGCCATGCCGGTGGGCTTGACTACCCTCCTGACCTCTCTCAGCATCTCCTCCAGCTCCCACTGGTGGAGATGCTCAAGAAGGGCACGCGAGGTGACTCTGTCGAACGTCCCGTCCGAGAAAGGAAGCGCTTTCGCATCGGACGAAACGAAGGCGGCGCGTCCCCTGCCGCGGGACCTCGCGTGTATCTCTTTTCTGCAGAGGCGCGCGAGCTCACTGGCAATGCCCACCGCCTCGGAGGAGTAGTCCACGCCGAGCACGTCCGCCCCCTTTGCGGCCGCGAAGACCGCGAACTCTCCCCTGCCGCACCCGACGTCCAGAATCCTCATGCCCTCGGTCCCCTCGCAGCGCTCCCAGAAGGATTCGAAATACGCCGGAAACTCACGCCCTTCGCTCTCCGTGATGATCCGATAACCTCCCAGACCGCCCGCGTCGCGCAGGTAATAGGTCTTATCGTAATTCTGTGCTGCAATCGGATCGATCTTCGGCACACCGACGCTCATCAGAAGATCTCCTTCGCATCAAGCCGAGGCGGGTTGCGCAGGGCCGCCATCATGACCTGAACCGCAAACATCGCCGTCCACGGATAGAACTGGTCGACGGCATGCTTGAGGAGGAACAACTTGTCCTGCCGCGCGTGAAATCCGCCTCTGGGCTGCAGCTCATTGCCCGCCGATTGCATCGAGAGAAGGAATCGCACCCCGCGTTCCACCGCCGAGAGCTCCTCTTCCGAGGCGGAATGGCCGCACAAGAGAATCCTGCAGGCCTGTGCCGTAGCCCCGGTGTCCAGAGGTCGCACGAGCCTCCTGTAGAAGGGGACGGTCAATCTGTTCTCGTCCTCGTGGAGATTCTCTCTGACCGTATAGAACTTGTGATAGGAGCCGTCTTTGTTCTGCGCTCCCAACAACCAGCTCCGACCCTTGCGTGACATGGACACAAAAGTCGCGTCCCCGACCTTCTTCGCGGCGTATAGTAACCCCTCCACTGCGTAGCAGTGGGCGTGGGTCACGGTGTCACTGACCCGTTCGGAGGCCTGAAACGCGCCGCTCGTGTCCTGAAGTCTGCAGAGCCAGGCTAGAAGCCTCACGGCCCCGTCCCAGTACGAGTCGTCCTTGCTTTCCTCCCAAAGCTTGAGCAGAGTCGTGGCGAGCTTCCCGTGGATTGCAGAGCGGTCGCCGTACCAATCTTCGACGGGCTTTGTCCACTCCTGCGGGGCGAGCGGGCTCAACACCGCGGGAAAGGAGCCGTCCTTCCACTGCACCCTGAGAAGCCATTCCCCGCACTCCAACGCCGCGGATAAGTATGTCCGCTCCCCGGTGTGTCTGTATGCGTCAATCAGTGCGCTCGCGCACACGCCGCTGTCAAAGGTGAAGTACTGCCGCACGACTTCCCCCGTTCCACCTTCCAGACCGAAGGGAAAGGCTCCCTGAAACTCCGGCGCTTCCGGCCCGCACTGAACCCTCAAGAGGAACTCCGCGGACTGAAGGGCAACGTCCAGGTGAAGTCGTTCTTCGGTCTGCTCGTGAAGCCAGAGAAAGAACTGCGTCGCGTACCCGGTGATTTCCGTGTAAACGGGCGGGGAAGGCTCTGCCTCGAGCGCGGCACTCGCACGAAATCCTCCGGAGAGAAAGCCCGAGCACGCGTGCACCCTGACATCGGATTCCATAAGCCACCTGATGCCCCGGCTCACACTCATTGAGAGCTCGTGCGTGGCGGCCGGAGAGAGTATCCACGTTTTTGTGATCCCCACTCTCACCTCCTGGCCACGGCGATGAACGGAGAGGCGACCGGCGTGACGAGGAGCCAGAACTCCACCAGGTCGCGAGTCATCAGACTGCGAAACCTCTCGATCTTCCAGAGCGGTGACAGAACGCGAGCCCCCCAGAAGTGGAGGGAGCGCCTGTTACTGATCCTCGACGGATCTGCCAGCTTGCGTGACACCGAGTGAGGAAACAGAACCTCCACCTCCGTGAAGTGTGCGCTTCGCAGGGCCCTTTTCCACTGAATCAACGTGTACAGGTTGCCTGAATCCTCGAGCTTCCACCGTCTCCGGGCGGCGAGTGCGGTGACGCCCACGACCGGCTCGGCGCATATTGCCAACCTGCCCGATGGGCGCAGAACGCGGTGGATCTCTCTCAGAACCTGAGGCAGATCCCCGGCATACATCAGGGCGGAACAGGTAAACACCATGTCGAAGACACCGTCCTTGAAATAGAGCCTCTCCATCGGGCAGAGAACACGTTCAAAGTAGAGTGCCTCCTCCTTGAACCAGTAGTCAGCGCATTCAAGCTTCTTCGACACGAGAATGTCGGTTGCCACACACTCGCAGCCCGCCTCGGCGAACTTCGAAGTGGCCCAACACGTACCGGCACCTATCTCCAGTACCTTCATCCCCCTGACCAGCCCGAGCAGGGGAAAACACGAGTCGAGATCCGTAGTAGTGCTTTCAACCCACCCTCGATCCAGATCACATCGCTTGCTGACACGGTCGGAGGTGGCCCCAACACGGACGCCTGGTTCGTTCCCGCCGTCCGCGCACCCGGGGCCTTCACACTCACCACCGGTCTTTCCCTTTCGCGGCTGATAAGTCTCGGCGAGCAGGCTGTCGAGGAGAAGATCGACAATGCCGCCCCGCACGGGCCGCGCTTGCTCACACTTCCCGCACACGACGTTGCCCTCCCGAATCTCCGTGGACCCCGAGACTCTCGTTTCCACGCGCAGGTTGTTCCCTCCGCAGTAAGGACAGAGCAGCAGGTCCAGAAGAGCTTCCCTCAATCTGTGCACCTCCTGGTAGCCGGCGCTTCACGCCGTGTGCGCAGGTAGCGCGCGCTCACGGAGCAGTCTCTGAAGGTAAAGGGTCTCGTGTCTCTGCACGTGCGCCTCCACGGAGAAACTTCGTTCCACCCTGTCCCTGCCCCTGGCGCCCATCTGCGGAAGGGACTGCCTGTTCTCCAGGGCCCGGTGCACTCCTGCTCGAAGCGACCCGGGCGTGTTGTCCCGGACAAGAAACCCATCAACTCCGTCGCGCACGATTTCCGTCGGACCTCCGGCATCGACGGCCAGAACCGGCTTTTTCATGGCCATCGCTTCTATGAGCACCCTGCCGAACGGTTCTTCCCGGGAAGGGAGCGCGAGAAGATCGATGGCGTCGTACACGCCGGCTATGTCGTCCCTGAACCCGAAGAATCTGACGACGTCGCTCATTCCGAGCGCTCGCGCCCGTTCCCGAAGCTGTTCCAGATAACGGCTGCTGCCGTCGATTTCGGTTCCTCCAAAAAAGACACAGCGGATCTGCATCTTCGCCTCACCGAGCATCGATAGGGCCTCCAGTAGCTCCATCTGCCCCTTTGATTCGTGGAATCTGCCTATGCATCCAAGTAAAAACGTGTGGTCTGTGGCACCGACGCTGTCCCTGAGTTCCTTTCCCCTTCCGGGTGCAGGCCTGAATTTTGCCACGTCCACTGCGTTGTGAATAACCTCGATCCTTCGAGAGGGCACTCCCGCCGTCCCCAGGGCCTTCGCGACTGCCTGGGAATTGGCGATCAGCAGGCGCGCCTTGGAGGCGAGACTGTTGCGGATTGCGCGCGGTGAGAGGATCAGCCTCACGTGAGAGACGAAATCAGCGGAGCACAGGACTGCGGCGGGGATTCCGTACTGGCAACACATGTACCCGTTTGAGTGAACGAGGGCAGGCTGAAGTTGTGCGAGCGAGCGCGCCAGTCGAAAAACGCTCGAGACGTAGGGGAGCGGTTTCCTTCTATCGATGAACTCAAGTCTAACGATCCGAACTTCGACGTCGATAGCGCGCAGTCTTTCGACAAAGGGGCCCTCGCCTGGAAGGATCACGACGGGCCGGAAGATCCGCCTGTTCAGTCCACCGAGGAGGGTCAGCAGACTCATCTCGGCGCCGCTCACCTCGGCCGTTCTATTGAGATAGACAATCGTGCGGGGAAGAGAATGAATCACGGCGTCAGCCTCTCTTGCCGAGCGTCTGCTCGAGGTGCACAATCATGTCACTCGTGAGTCTGGCCCAGGAGTGCTTTCGTGCCTCCTCGATCAGAAGCTGGGACGTACGTCTGCCCCGCCCGTTGAGCAGGGACTCCACTTCTCTTTCGAACTGCGACACTCCTCGCGCGATGTTCACGAGACCGTTGAATCGGAGCACCTCTCGAATCGGCGTGCTCACGATCGGGCATCCGGCAGCCATGTATTCGTAAAGCTTGAGAGGGTTGATCGAGGCCGTGAGCCTGTTGAGTTTGAGCGGGATGAGACCGACGTCCAGGCCTTTGACGTAGTGCGGCAGCTCTTCGTAAGGCCGTCGCCCCAGGAAGAAGACGTTGTCGAGCGAGCGGAGCCGTCTCGTCTCTTCGCACTGCGTCGTTCCCCCCAGGA
>JAZDPI010000324.1:0-20929 GCA_043797775.1 Candidatus Eiseniibacteriota bacterium | reverse complement strand
GTCGCCTGTCTCAGGGAGAACCGCTCTTGGACAATCCTCTGATTTGTCCTGCCCATCCTCTTCCTGAGCCCGGGATCGCCCAACAACAGCAGAGTCTTCTTGCTCAGGGCCCTGGAATCATCGGGCGAGATTAGAAAGCCGCCCGTTCCCTCGACTATAAGCTCTGCGTTGCCTCCAACTGATGAAGCTACCACCGGTAACCCGCTGGCCATGTATTCCAGGATAGTGTTAGACAGGCCTTCGGAAAAAGAACACAGGACCCCCAAATCCAACAAACTCAGATATGGGATCACATCCTCTACCATTCCCGTCCACATGACCTTCTGCCCTATGTTCAAACCATGAGACAACTGTTTCAATCTCTGCGCTTCCCCGGGTTCTCCCCCACCTATTATCAGAAACCTAGCCTTGGGGAAGCTCACAGATACTTCGGCGGCGGCGCGCAGAAAACCGTCGATGTTCTTAACGGGGCGGAAATTGGACATCAGTCCTACAACCAGGTCTCCATTTTGAATGCCCAACCTCCTTTTCAGGTCGGCACGCACATCGTCGTCGACTTTCTCGAATCTCTCATAGTCTACCCCGTTATGGACGATATCTATCTTGTCCCGAGGAATACCTAACCTCAGAATCAGGCTTTCCCCAACTGCTTGGCAGTTGACCAAGTAGCGATCCACCCATCTGCTCACCCTCCTTAGAGCGAAGAGTCGAGTACGATTCAAATCGTAACCCAAGTTGCGCTGAGCAGAGACAACCCTGCCGGCTCTACCCCAGCGCGCAGCTATCACGCCGACCAAATTAGAATCAGGAAAATAGGTCTGTACTATATCGAATCTTTGATTTCGTATGAAAGCACTCAAGTGCCGGACTTTTCTCCAAGTATCAGGCTTCTTAAGCGAACCGATTCCCAGAATCAGCTTCGGGCACTTGAAACAGTCGGTGTCTATCCACGAGCTGTAACGCAGTGCCGCCAGGTGAACGTCGAATTCATCTCGGTCCAGACCGTTGATTAGGCAGGAAAGCTGACCTTCGGTACCGCCACCAATATGATAAATGTGATCGATGACGAATAATATTCTAATTTTCTTCATGAGGAACTTCGGAGTTGCGCGGCAAGAACGAGCTCTTGATTTCCTCCTTGGCTCGCCGCCACAGGAACAGAGGGAGCCCGCGCAGACTATACTGAAAGCAGCAAAAGGATTGAGTTCTACGGAACTCCTTCGTCCAGTGCCACTTGTACTCATGCCCCCCTCGCAGGAAATCGAACTCTCGGGTAGACCTTTTGATCAAGTCTTCCATGATGTACCCGAGCATTACCCAGCCGACTCGATTTCCGGCAAATCGAGGGTCGTATCCGGTTTGATAGTCGTAGTACTTCCGGTCGTAAAGGTAGCCGTAACGAAATGCAGCCGGACATTGATCAACCTCGAGGAAGGCCAAATAGAGCCAACCCCTTTCGGCAATAGCCTGAGACAGCCTGAGATGAAAGGCCGAGTAGTCCTTCTTGCGGAAACTACCTCTCTCACCCTTCTTTTGCCGTGACAGCTCATGCAACCGGGCCGCCTGCCCAAACGCCTCGGGCAGAGAGGCGGCGTCTTCTACGAGAACGAGTCTGACCGAGAAGGACTCTTCCAGTCTCTTTCGGGTGACCTTGACGGTGCGTCTCATATTGTGGGAATATGAGCTCAGAAGCTCGCCCCAGCGAGAAGGCAACCCTAAATAGGGACAGACGTTGAAGCCGCTCTCCCGTACAAGTACGTTCTTCTCAGAGAAGAGTCTTCTGAGCAAAGGCAAGACCAGGGAGCTCTCATCCACATCCGAGAGATTCAAAACGTCCCAGCTTCTCTTGTTTTTCATCAGAATCGATACCATTTCTGTCACTATCTCTTCACGATTCGGTGTGGGCACAATAAAATCCAAATACTCCGGTGAGACCGGTGAGCCGGAACCAATGAACTCAAGCGATCTTACCGGAATAAGACCGAGAATCCTCTGTGAACTTATCTTCAGAGGGGCGACACCAATCAGTCTTCCATCTGCATTCTTGACCACGACGACGAAGAGAAGTGAGTTCTTCCCGAAAAACTCCCACCAGGTCGAGATCCATTCCCAAGTCAGGAAAATGTTGTTCTTGCTCTGAAGCAGAAGCTGGTTCCACTGTGTTCTGTAATCGCCCAACTCCTCGATATCGGAAATGATTTCAGTGTGGAACATGTGGCTAACTCTCTGACTCCCAATACCTCTTAGCCTTGACTCGTCAACCGACGGCGGCTCTACTATATCCAAAGGACGGCTGTATGTAAACGCCGATGCAGGAATCCCCACAAGCGGTAACCGAAAAGCAGTCCGTTTGGGCGGGAGTGGGCCGAGTAGATGGGAGGAAAGGAGGCGCTATTTTCTCGTACCGGCGACCGCGGATTCGGAGTACTTCCTCCGCTTTTCCTTGGTCTCAAGGTTGAGGCGCTTGAGCTCAACGAAAAGCGCAAGCGGATTGATGGGCTTTTGATAGTATCGCTCGACCAGCTCTTTTCTTATTTTGAGGCATCCGTATTCCGGATTCTCTCTCACGATCTCGAGAATCATCGTTTCCTGGTCCTTCGGAAGGCTCTCTCCGGCACCGGCCGTACTCTTGAGCCCTCCGCCGGTCCCCTCTCGGCCGGCTTCGCCCCCGATGAGAAGCTCATCCGTACCCGAGATCCCCGCGTCCGATGTTCGCGGGGCCCCTGGCGTGACCCCGGCAGTCGGTGACGAAAGCACCTCGCCTCCAGGCTCCGCAGTCGCAGTCCCGGCCGTCGCCTCACTCCCTGTCGTCACACCCGCCGCGGTCTCCTCTCCCGCCGCTTCACCCTCGCTGCCACTACCGGCACTCGGAGGTTCGGCATCACCCTTGGGTTTCTCGAACTTCCGTACGGCTTCCTCCACGTCCCTGAAGGACTCGAGTATGTTGTGGAATTCGAGCAGCTCGAAGACCTCCGCCACTTCCGGCGTCATGCCGGCGAGCTTCAGGTCTCCCCCGCTCTCCCTTATTCCGCGGATCTCGCTTATGAAAATGCCCCACCCGGCACTGCTGATGTAGTTCACCTTCGCGAGGTCTATCACGATCTGGAACTGGTGGTCTCTGAGCAGGTACTGTAGACGTCGTTCCAGCTCGTGCGAGGTCGTCGTGTCGATCTGGCCGAGCACGTGCACGACGGCAACCTGGTAGCCTGAACCAGCCTGTTCAACGATTACGTCAATGCCCTTCATTGTTTTCTCCCTCCCGCACAGACGGGGGCTGAATAGTGGAGCAGACCTCAGCCGGTAGATCGTCCTCTGAAGAATCGAAGACGTGCTCAGGTGAATCAGAACCGCCGTCGGGCGGACCAGGGACATCGGCGGTCCTGACCTGCCCTCTCTCTATTTCCAGATTCATGATTTTCTTCCTGCCGTCCGCGGCGAATTCTTTTCTCTGTCCCTTACTGCCAAGGCCGAGCCCTCTCAAACACTCGTAGACCTTTCTCGACGGGACGTTGAAGCCCCCGCGATCGGATTTCGCGAGCTCCCGACTCATCCGCTTGGGCCCGTACGCCGGGAACTCCTTGATGATCTGGAGGATTCTCTGCTGAACTTCGAGGCTCACACGCCCGAGCCTCTCCGCGGCCCTGGGGATTCTGTCTTTCAGACCCTCTTCCCCAAGCTCCTCCATCCTTCTCTTGTATCTATAGTAACTCGAAGGAGATACCTTCATTATCTCGCATGCCTCTTTGACGGACATGCCTTCCACCTCGACCAGCCCGATGAGCTTCTTCCTCACATCATATAGTATATCGTCAGCAACGGCCTTCTCCTTAATAGCGACCAGTGTGATGTCGTCGTTCTGAAGTTCCCCTCCGGTAAACTCCGCTATTTCCGCGTCCAGCCTGTCGGCGAACTCCTGCGGCGTCAGGTGTCCGAATCTCTTGATGGTCTTGATGAGCCGTTCCTCGCCGAACTGGCCGCCGTCTTTGTCCATGGCTTCCGTGATGCCGTCGGTATAGATAACGAGCATGTCCGACTGCTTGAGTTTGATGCTCTCCGCCCCGATGGACTTCTCGAAAAGGGTACGGTCGGCCAGGTCGATCCCGACCGGAAAGCCCTTGGGATTCAGGAAATACGTCTCGTCCGAGTCGCCCCTGTAGAGAATCATGGGGTTGTGTCCGGCACTGGAGTAGCTGATGATTCTGTGTCTCGAGTCCAGAATGACGTAGAAGATTGTGACGAACATACCCCTCTTCATGTCTTCCGTCACAAAGTTGTTGAGCCTCGCCACCACTTCCTTCGCAGACTTGTTGTCGCGCGCCTCCATCCTGAGCGCCGTCCGAATCATCGTCATGACGAGAGAGCCGGGCACGCCCTTTCCAGAAACGTCGGCGACGACTACTCCGAGGGTGTCGTCGTCGACCCACAGGAAGTCGAAGTAGTCTCCGCCGACTTCCTTGGCGGCGCGGTAGAGGGTCCCTATCTCGAAGCCCTCCGCGTTCGGCACTTCTCTTGGGAGAAGCGACTGCTGTATCTCCTGCGCGACCTGCATCTCCTTCTGGAGCCTCTCCTTCTCCACCATGCTGTGTTGCGCCTTTCTGAAGCGTGCGGTGATTTCGTTGAAGGTGCGCGCTATCTCGTCGATCTCGTCCGGACCGCCCTCTTCGAGCCTTCTGTCGAGCATCCCCTCCCCGATCGCGCGCACGCCGTCGGAGAGCTTCTGCAGCGGCTTTATGAAGAAAGACACCACGTACCAGATTGCGACGTTGCCCAGCGACAGCACCAGTATCGCTATCCCCAGGAGAGTCCTCCTGGTCTTTGCAGCATACTCGCTGATTGCGTTGCGCCTGATACCGACGTGCACCGTGCCGAGCTCGGTGGGCCGTGAATCGGGTGGTTCCAGAACGACCGGCGTCGAGAGCGGTATCACTTCCTCGTGTGAGTATCTCGCGCGTAGCAGCTCGGCCGCCCCGGGCGCAATCGCCTCCTTCACAATGCCGGCAAACTTGGCGAAGAGCTCGGAAGGCCTGTCGCTGGCCCAGATGTTCCCCTCTCCGTCCACGACGACTATGCTGGCGATGTGGGAATTCTCCTTGCGGGTTTGTGCGATCGCCTCGTTGAGGAGCGTCTGTTCCACCGAAAGCGCCTGCTTCAACAGCAGAAGATCCACGCTCTGACTGGCCACCATCTCGGAGACGGCCCTGCTGCGCGCAATCATCTCGGACCTCATTGTCCTGTCCTGACGCACGACGAAGTACGAGAAGGCCGCGACGACAATTGCCAGGAGAACGCCCGAAGCATAGAGACTGAACCTGAAGCGCAGGCTCTTGTGCCAGAGCGTCGTCCTCCAGGCCATCGGAAGGCGCTTGCGTTTGCCCAGCAGGTTCTTCTTCATAACCAGCACGTTGCCGGACTCGGTCACGTCGTAGGAGACCTCGTCCATCAGCCGGTTCATTAAATAGAGGCCCAGGCCTCCCTTTCGTCCGGTGGCAACGTAGCGCCTGAGGTCGGGAGTCCGTATTCTCTGAAGCTCGAAACTCTCGCCTTTGTCGGTCAGGGATACAACGAGATTGTTGGGGCCGGCGGCCGTGATGTTGATGTCTATGGATCCCTTCTCGACTCTGTAGGCATGCTTGATTATGTTCGCGCATGCCTCGTCGACGGCGAGCTTTATCGAGTTGGTTGTCTTAGAAGGCACGTCCGACTGCGAGCAAACTTCGTCAATGAAGTCGCGTATCTGGCCGAGATATCTCTCTTCACCCGGTACGTTGAGGTGAAAGGACTTCTCGCTTCTGTCCCGAAAGACCTTCTTTACAAGGGCCATTTTACTGTACCTTCCTTTCTCCCGTGGAGAGCCTGGCCTTGGCCTTCTCGATGTTCTTTGCAACTAGCTCGTTCTCCGGATCCGTCGCCAGTATTTTTCTCCAGGCTTCGATGGCTTTCTCGTACTGGCCGGCACTGAAGTAGTTCATGCCCTCCACATAGAGCTGTCTTACGTTCTCTTCTACCTTCGGCGCCTTCGGAGAAAGCCTCTCGTCTATTCTCCCGGCAAGACGTCTCGCCTCCTGGTCCGTCGGATGAAGCCTCAGTGCGTCCTGGATTTTGACCTTTGCGTCTGTGTAATCGCCTCGTTCATAAGCTCTTACGGCACTGGTATAGAGCGTCAGTGCGTCTATCCTGGCCCTTGCCTCATCAAGGTTGCGTCCCACCCCTTCTATGGCCGCCTTCGAACCTTCAAGTCCTGTCTTGGCCTGGGCGTTGTCGGGCTGCAGGAGGAGAACCTTGTTCCAGGCACTGAGCGCATCGAGATGTCGCCCGGAGGCGGAGAGATCCCTCGCCATGGCGAGGCCTGACCTCACCTCCAGAGCCGTGAGTGAGTCTGCCCTCTGCGCGCCGGCCAGCGCTTCAGCGTCGTCAGGCTTAAGCTGGCCGGCCTGCCTGAATCTCAAGAGAGCCGCTCTCAAGTCACCCTGCGCCAGATGCTCGTTTCCGATCTCTACGAGGACATGCACGCGCGCGTGAAGCTCTGCCGCCCTGGCCTCTTCTTCGGTCTTCTGTGCGAGGAGTGTCTTCACTCTTCCGACATACTCTTTCGCTTCGGAGCTCCCGGAATCGTGCTCAAGGACGAGATTCCACTCTTCCAGGGACGCGGAGTAATTGCCCTGGGCGAAGGCCTGCTTCGCCAGATTGCTGTGCATGACGATTCGTTCGGCTTTCTCCTCGGCCATCAGCCTCGCCAGCTCCCGCCTTCTCTCGGCCGCCTCGCGCTCTCTCCTCAGGACCAGCGGGTCTCCGAACGCCGCCGAGACCGAGAACTGATGGAGATTTCCGAGTTCCGAATTCCCGAGTGAATAGTCGAACGAGTAGTCTCTCCATCGAACGCCCGCGCCCGCCGAGAGCTTTCCCGCCTTGAGGCCGGCCCTGAGCGCGACGAGGCCTTCCACGAGATACTCCCCTCCGACGAAGACACCGGCCGAGCCCTTCTCCTGGAACGACCCATCGAGTCCGAGTGAGATTCTGTCGCGCCCCTCTCTCAGGGTGTCCACGTAGGAAACGCCGCAGCGCAACGACGTCGGGATTCTCTCAACCCTGTCCACAAGCTTAAGCCTGGCTCCGGGAAAGTCCTTCACGCCTGCGCCGAGCGTCACGCCCCCGAGGAACGGGAACGGATACATGGCCCCAAAATCAAAGCCGGCTCCGTCTGCGGCCAGATCGCCCATTCGTTCGCTCACAATCTTGAGCGAGCCGCCGACTCTGACGTTGAACGGGATTCTGCACCCGTACGAGAAGAGCATTTCGCTCTGGGAGAAACCGATGTCGCCGAGGCTTCTGCTTCTGTCGTCGTAAGCCTGTATTCCATCGGTGCCGACGCGCATGAACGCGAAGCCGAAGCTCCCGAACTTTACGGTGGGCTGGCACACCGAGAAGAAATCGAAGGCGCTTCCCTCGAAGAGTGTCGAATGAAAACCAGTAACGCTCATCTGCTCGAGCCGACAGAGCCCCGCGGGATTCCAGTAGAGGGACGTAGCGTCGTCCGATATGGCCGTGAAAGCGCCGCCCATGCCCAGGGCCCTCGAGCCGACGCCCATGTTGAGTATGCTCTCCGTCCCGGCCGTGCCCCCGCTCTGGCACTCTGCGGGGAGAGGAATAAGGAGGACCGCCAGCAGCGGCGCCGCAGCGCACAAAGCGAAGAGATGCAGAAGACGCCGGCGCGGAGGCCCGAGGAGACCGCCGAGGCGTGCGATTCCGGACAGATCATGGCAGGTGCGCCCGATTCCGGACTGTGCCCGTACGCACCGTCCGGTCGGGTGTCCCCCGCCGTGCGGCTTAAGATTGTGCGCGTTTCGATCAGACGTCCTCATTTGGCCACCGCAATCTTGAAGGTCGCATTGACTCCCTGCGCTTCAACTCTGCCTACGTAGACGCCGTTAAGCACGACTTCTCCCTTACCGTTCTTTCCGTCCCACAGAATCTCGCACAGGCCACGTCTGCCTTCCGCGTCCTGCTCGGAGTACGTTCTAGAGAAAACCAGCCGCCCGTCGAGCGTGAATATCTTGAGAGAGACCTGGGAATCACTCTCGAGGTAGTACGAAATCCTGGTGTGTTCACTCCCTGCCCTGAAGGGATTGGGATAGTTGTGCACGCCGGCAAAGATCCTGGAGGGCGGCGTGAATGCGCCGGGAAAACCTCTGCCGTCCGGTGCGACGACCCCTATGTCGGCGGCCGAGGCCACGTCAAACGCCTCGAAGGACGCGTCCCCCTCTATCTCAATTGCCAGGCCTCCCACGAGCGGAGTGGCCGCCACGTCGACGGTGACAACGAGTGTGTCGCTCTCGCCCGCGGCGAGAGTGTCGGCGGGAGTGATCTCCAGCCTCACCGGGTTCGAGGTGAACCCGCTTGCGGAGCCGAGCACGGCTCCGGAGGAGTATCTCGAGATCCTTATGGCAGAGATGGCCATCGAGGGATTGAGAAGCCGTACCCTATCGTCTCCCGTGACGAAGAAGCTTACGGCTCTGAGCCCGATGGCTCCTCCCTCCCCGATTTCCTCGCGGTTTACGATTCTCACGGCCATGAGGCTCACGGACGTCTGGCCGCCCACCACCTGCACCGGCGGCTCGACCAAAGAAAGCACCTCCACGACCATCTCCTTGGACTCAGCAAGGACCGCTATCTCCCTGGTGCTCTGCGATACGTAGGACTGGACGCTCGTATTCTCATCGAGCGGAATGCCCGACATCGTCACCGATACGTACTGGATGGGCGAGCTGGCCACAGGCGCGGTCACGTCCCAGTCAACCGGGACTCCAACGGCGAACTCTTGCTCCGCACTCTGACCGGCCGCGAGCGAATAGCCTGGCGGTAGAGCTATCGAGAGCCTGCCTGTGCCCGCAACGCCTGCGCTTCCGGAATTTGTGACCACACCCTCAACTTTGAACGTCTGCCCGACGTGCACGCTGCCGTCAGTGGCATCGACGGGTTCGACTATCAACGCCGAAAGGGAGAGATTCGCCTTTTCGACGACCTCGACGTATAGAACCCTGCCGGCCCCGAGTGTGTCCGAAGCCGCCCCGGTGTTGAGAGCCGGCGGTACCGTTTCAATCGTGGCACTCACAGGCAGACTCACCTGTGGGGCGCCTCCATTCCTCGCGGTCCATTGGACGGCGACGCCCGGGGAGAAGCTCTGCACGGCAGGCGAGAGGAGGCTTAGCTCCGGAGGTACGCTGAGCCTTACCGTGCCGCCCGATGCGACACTCCCCTGGCCGGAGTTCTCGACGATGGCGCTCACTACGAAGCTCTGATCCGTGGAGACCGTGCCGTCCGTTGCGCCGGACGGCGCACTCAACTGGGCCGACAACGAGATGAGGGCGGGAGTCTGTGTGACCACAAGAGCCGTATCATCTACCGCCGGCGCGACGGAGAGAGCGCGCCCGCTCGTCGCACCCGTGGCGGAGTCGATTCTGGCCGTAACAGTCTCTGTGCCCATTGAGGGAGCGGCCGTTGCGCCGAGCGCAAGCCTCTTCTTTCCCCCTCCCGGTATCGTCCCGAAGTCACGCGGCCCGCCCAGGCCGGCATCCCCATTCGTGATGAGGGAAGCCACGACGCCGGCGGCCGCCTCCTCCCCCAAATTCTCGATCTCAACCTCGACGAGAAATACTTGCAGCGTGTCCACAAACGGAGCGTTGGGCGAACTGACGAGCGTAGCGGAGACTCTCAGGTCCCCGGGCCTTCTCACAACCAGACTGTCGGGAGAGCTCGTGAGAACCCGGGAGAAGGAAAGGCCGTTCGAATCCACCCCGTGAAGACTGATGGAAACGGCGTGCTTCCCTCCCGGCACGGCAAGACTGTCTATCTCTATTTCCCCAAAACTGAGGGCCACCGCACCGTGGGCCGGTACCTGGCAGCCTCCGGAGCAATCGACGGTGTCCGTCAGAGAGCCTATGATGATCACGCTCGAGTCCGCGAGAGAGAGCGCCGCGTCGCCGGAGTTCTCCACCCGCAGTGTGAAGCGCGTGACTTGTCCCTGCGCCACGGTATCGGGCTCGAGCGAGCGATATACGTATCGCAGTGACGGAGGGCTCTGCACCACAAGCTCACCGCTCGGCGAGAAGACTTTCTTCTCGAACGGCAGACCATTCTCAGCCCCGGAGAGGCTGAGCTCAACGACGTAGGACTGATTGGCCATGTTTGGGGACACGGCTGCGGCCGCGAAGCTGAGGACTCCTTCGCCGGAGCCGGGTATCAAGAGCTCACTGCCCAGGCCCGGCACTCGATACTCGTGCTGGCCGTCCCTGAAGCTAAGCTCGCACACGGCAGGCAGTATCACAAGGGCGGCATCTCCGATGTTGGCCACCCGTGCGACGAAGTCCACGCTCTGCCCCGCCGTGACGACGGAGGGCGTTAGGCTGCCCGGAACCCAAACGGCCAGTGCCCTCTTCTGCACAAGGACGCTGTCCGTACCCGCAACAAGAACGGTGTCGAAGGCGCTTCCGTTTTCCCTCACGCTGAGGACGAACCCTGGGAGATGTCTCGAAGTGGAGAAGGCCGTGTCCACGGGGGAGGGAGCGAAGCTCGCACGCGTCACAGAGTCCCCCTCTATCAGGAGCGAATCCGTTAGATAAGCTCTGAACAGCGTGGGAGAACTGCCGAAGCTGAAGGCGCTCTGCGGCAGAAGCATCACTGCCGCCTGTCCGGTGTTCCTGAATTCAGCGCTGAAGGACGGCGCGTAGCCGGTGCTCACGGCTTCCGGAACCAACGAAACGTACTCGATTACCGAGGGAAGCTCCGCGGCAATATTCTCGGGAGGCGTGAAAATCGTGTCCCTGAAAACGGCACCGTTTTCCGTTCCGCCGAGCACGAGCCTGACTGTGTGGGTGTCCGGCCGCATCGAAGAGGGAACGGTCGTCCGCTTGAAAACCAGGCCCGTCTCGCCTCCTCCGGCAAGCAGCGTCGGGCCGGCAAGATAGGCCATGTGGCCCCCTGCCGCAGGACCGAACGCGACGTAGGTGAGCAGAGTATCCAGCTCAACCGACGCCGTGCCGGAATTGAGAACTCGCGACGAGATTGAACAGCTTCGTCCGACGGAGACCGTGTCAGGTGAGAGACTCCCGCTCACGTGCGACGGTACGGCCGGACTTTGAACCGTCCATGTCGCAGTGCTGTCCGCGCCGGTATCGGCTACGCCGATACCGGAAGCAACGCCCTGAGCGAACCCGTCTATCACACAGGCTCCCATAGGGGCAGTCCCGTCTATGTCGACAAGAAAGTTGAACGCCTTTATTTCCCCCGCCGCCAGGCTCACCGGCACCGCCGGAGACACAAGGGAGTGGCTGTGACCGCCCTGCGAGAAGTTGAGCCCGACTGAGTTAACGTCGAGCTGGACACTACCCTCGTTCTCAACGGTCATCTGCACTGGAACGTCCTGGGTCCCTCGCGTCACCCTGCTGGTGGCGGATACCGCGACTACTCTCATGGCCACGACTTTCACGGTACCGACTCCGGCCTGAAGAGGTTGGTTGAAGGAAACGCCGGTTCCGTCGCGCCCAACGAGAGTAAGAAGCGGCGAGTACGAACCGGGATCCAGTAGAGCCGACACCGGCGTTGCCGTGAATGTCAGCGTCGCGCTCTGCCCGGCCAGAACGAGCGTCGTCTCCGACAGGGCCGCGACGTAGCTCCCGTCGTTCCCGTCGGTCATGGAGAACGTGGAGGACGGTGTCAGGTAGGCCCTGCTGCCGCCCGTATTCTCCACGCGAACAGAAAACGAAACGCTCTCACCCGACCGCACTGCCTGAGGGGATACTGTACCCCCGACATAGGCGAGACGAGCTGGCGCGAGCAAGGTCAAGTACGCGGAGCCCCGAGCGCTTCCCTGGACTGAAGACACGCGCACGGTGTCAATTCCGGCGACGGACCCGGCTCTGAGCGTGAACGTCACCTTCCCGTTCGCTGCGGTCGGAACCTGTATGCCGGGCAGGACGCTGTCCGCGTCCGAGTTGAGAATGTCACAGAGCGAAGAACTCACCGAAGCCGGCGTTCCGGCACCTACCGAGTTTCCAAAGAAGTCCGTCAGAGGCCCGGCCGAAAAGGAAAGGACAGAGACCCCGTCGGCGGTCAGAGTGTCGGAAGACGAGCTCAATGCCACGGCGCCTCTCGGAGGGCCGGGGATTGCGCTCATGTTTGCCTTGGAGGCGCTGATGAGCGTGCCTGAGGTGTCCTCGACCGTTACACTGAAGCCCTGAGCCCTCGTTTCCTTGACCTTGAGTCTCGACTGCGTGCTTCCGGACGCCAGCCTGAGGGAGTCCCTATTTCCACCGGACCACGTTGTGCCTCCGTCCGCGGACACCCTGAGCGTGGACGAGGGGGACGTGATCCTGACAAAGGTCGTGTCGGACGAATCGATGTTGCCGAAGCTGTCAACGGCTTCGACGACGAGAGAACGCTCCGCTCCGGCCGTGTCGCTCATTGCGGCGACCGGCAGTATCCTAAGAGCGGTCGACCCCGCCGCGATGGACGTTGCGAATGCGTCCACGACGGCTCCGTGGGAAACGCTCCCGGAATAGGCGTCCAGAGTGTCGGACGCGCCGGAAAGAAGAGGAGCATTGTAGAGAACCGTGATAGTGCCCGCAGTGTCTGTGGTTCCGCTTTGTAGAGAGACACCGCCGGACGTATTGTTGGGATTCGCCGGGTCGTCTGCCAGCGAGCCGTCAGCCGCGTCCTTTATCACCACGCTCACAACCTCGCCGGGGCGAAGGTTGCCGAACGCGTCTCTTGCCGTTGCCGTCACGACCTGGCCGGCCCCCGCATTCACGTTGAAGGAACCGGCCGGCGTGAGAACGATGCTTCTGGCGACGCCGGGCGTCACATCCAGCCCCGAGACGTCACCGTCGACGTCGGACTGGATCGTGTCACGAATCGAAATCGAGTGCGTCCCGACCGTGGTCAGTCGAACCGCACCTGGGAAGATGCGGAGTCCACTGTCTGCTGCGGCAAACTGATATGGCGAGGGAAGTGCAGTGCTGTCTCCTGAGTCCGACGAGGAGAATCCAACTACGCCCTGATAGTCTACGGCCCTGTTGCCGAACTCATCCAGGGCCTCGACATCGAGGCTAACCCACTGGTCCGCACTGACGGTCCCCGATGGGCACCCGAGAAGGAGTGAGTCTGCGCCTGCCGCCAATACAGTGACGCCGGCCTGGTTACCGCTGACGGAGGGCACCGCCGCATCGGTCGCGGTGACGGACTGTTCCCCCCTTATGGTTAGCCTCACCGAGGAGCTGAAGACGTGAAGGCCGCTGTCGGAGGCCGCGAAAGTGTAGTTGCCCGGCAGAATCGTCTGCGGGCCGCCGTCCGAGCTTGTGAACTCGACCGTGCCCGCGTAGTTCCTGGCTCTGTTTCCGAAGCCGTCCCTGGCTTCCACAGCGACATTGCTCGTGCTGCCTGCGACGACGGGGTCCGTGATCCCGGAGACGACCAGAGCGGCCGCGGCTCCATGTCGCACGTCGGCCAGAGCCGCCACCGGCGCGAAGGAAGGCGTGTTTGAGTCAACGTCCATGACGACGATCTGCGCCTCTCCGACTCTCGTGTCGTAATAGTCAAACGAGACCTGCGAGCTTCCCGCCGGCATTGTCACATCGTATATCCGGGTGGTACTTCCCGTCTGCCTGAAATGTCCCTCGGGCGAGTTGGTCCAGAGGTAGAGCGACTGCGACAGGCCGACGGGAGAGACGTTTCCGTAGCCGTCTCTTGAAGTCAGCGTGAGAGCGCCCTGCGAGCCCGCCGCCACGGACAGAGTATCCGGAGACACGTCCAGTACGGAAGGCGGCGCGGGCCTTATGAGCGTGGCCCTGGGGCCGAAATCGCGAAGCGGACCGGCAGAAGCGTCTTCGGCCCGCACGTATATGGATTCAGCGACGAAGTAGGTTTCATTCACGCTTCCAAGCCCGCCGGCGAGGACCAGCGTCGTCACTGAGAGGCTTCCTGTGCCGGGGCTCGTGCCCAATGAGTCGCGCCAGGCACTGAGACCGAGCGACGCTGCGCTCCCCGTACCCGATGTCACAATGTTACCATCAGAATCCAGGGCCGCGACGGACACCGCGAAATTCTGGCCTGCCACGGAGCTGTCCGGCTGTGCGACGTCCAATCTCGCGTAGGCCCCGTGAGTGACCGTGATAAGACCGGTCGAATCCGTGCGACTGGAACCGTCCTGGGCCCGGATATAGGCGGAACCGACCCTGGATGCGTTGAACGTGTTGGTCGAGTCGACTCCGCCGGAGAGCGTTCCAATGGGAGCCGTAACGCTCCAGGTGGACTGGACTCCGCCTGTGATGTTCCCGTACTGGTCAAGGCCTCGCACCCTGAAAACGTTGGCGTTGTCGTCCGCCGTGAAGCTCAGTGCGCCGGCCTCGCTTCCTCCGAAGTAAATCGCAATTCTGCTGATGGGGCTCGGGATGACGTTCACCTTTGGGGAACCCAGCGTAAGAGGCAGCGGCGAAGTACCTGCCGGATCGCTTGCGAGCGTGAACTCCACATTGCTCTGCGCGGTCGTCTGCGTTCTGGCGAGACTCGAAGAGGCGCCGTAGATGACCTCGACAAATTCACCGGCGTCGAAGAACCTGCCGGACCGGCCTCCGAGATAAAGGCGAATGGTCCGGCCCGACACTGTCGCCGAGTCAAGGTCGTCCGGGTTGGCTATGGTGACGCGGAAGAATCCGACCGTCATGGAGTCCGACTTCTGCGGAGTGCTCCATCCCAGCGGGATGGTGAGTGTCACCATCCCGCCGTCCTTGTCGAAGTCCTCGGCCGCCGTGTATCTGATCGTCCAACGATTGTAAGCCCCGGCCACGGCGTCTATTACGGGCCACATCTGTGCCGTGCCGCTTCCCGGGGCGGCAGACGCCTTGTCCGGGCATCCGGCGGCGCATGCCAGGAGGACGAGCAGGCTGAGCAGGCCCCTCATGCAGATGGTTCTTGCACTTGCGGTTCTGCCTGCCATGGCTCGTTCGGCCGTGGCTTCTCCAGCCATGCCTCGCCTGACCATGTTTCGTCGCGCTGTGGTCCGTCCAGCCATGACGCGTTCTGTCGTGATTCCTCCGGTCATCGCATGACTCCGGCCGCTCATAGACGGTTATTCCACCAAAACAGTGCAATAGGCCTTTCCCAATGGACAAATCTCTTGCCGCAAAGCCCCGTGTTTGGCCTCAAAACGGGCGGGTCGCGGCCCCAGGCATAACGAAGCAACAAGCATGCCACGAAACACTCACTAACGTGTTGTAAGAAACGATGTTGCGGGAGGCTCCAGGGAGACTTACGGAGGAAGGGTAATGACACGAGCAGCGGGGATGCGCGCAGTTAGTTCCCCGCCGCTCACGGTGCGGTTCGATTTGAACCTCTCGTTTGCCAGGCTGTCACACGCTCACGCCGTCACGCTCTCGCACACTCCGGCCTCTTTGAGCCGGGCCTGCGCGGCCGCGAGCCTGGCAATGGGCACGCGGTAAGGCGAACAGCTCACATAGTCAAGACCTATGCTGTGGCAGAATTCGACCGACGCAGGCTCGCCACCGTGTTCACCGCAGATGCCTATCTTAAGATTGGGTCGCGACTGCCTGCCCTTTGCGACACTCCACTTGAGCAGCTCTCCAACGCCCCGCCTGTCGATGGTGACAAAGGGATCGCTCTCGAGAATGCCGCTCTCGACGTATTCCGGAAGGAACTTCCCGGAATCGTCTCGTGAGAAGCCGAACGTCATCTGTGTCAGGTCGTTTGTTCCGAAGGAGAAGAACTGCGCCTCCTTCGCGATTTCATCGGAGGTGATCGCCGCTCTGGGGATCTCGATCATCGTGCCCACCAGGTACTCGATCTTCAGCCCATGCTTGGTCATCGTCTCTTCGGCGACCCTGACGACGATGTCCCTCTGTCGCTTGAGCTCGGTCACGTGACCGACCAGCGGTATCATCACCTCGGGGATCACTTTCTTTCCCTCTTTGGCCAGTTCGCAGGCGGCCTCGAAGATTGCCCTGGCCTGCATCTCCGTTATCTCCGGGTAGGCGATGCCCAACCTGCAGCCCCTGTGCCCCAGCATAGGATTGAACTCGTGCAGATCCGTGACTCGCCGAAGCAGCGCCTTTCTTTCTTCTATCTCCTCGGCGGGGGCCTTGCGTTCCTCCAGGAGGGCCAGCTCCACCATCACTTCCTCTCTCTTGGGCAGGAACTCGTGGAGAGGAGGGTCGAGCGTCCTGATGGTGACCGGAAATCCCTGCATTTCCCTGAAGAGGCCGATGAAATCGGACTTCTGGAAGGGCAGGAGCTTCTCGAGTGCGCCTTTGTATATGCGCATCGGCCCTTCCATTCGCTCCTTCGCGTCGGCAAGCTCCTTCTGCAGCGTCTCTCTATCGTGAAGCGATGACTTCTCGAGCTGCGCTTGCAGTGTCGTGACCTCCTTCTCAAGACCCTTCGCCTCGGCGGCGTACATTATCATCTGCTGGACGACGGGGAGTCTATCTTCCGCGAAGAACATGTGCTCGGTGCGGCATAGGCCTATCCCCTCCGCCCCAAACGCCCTGGCCTGAACCGCGTCCCTGGGTATGTCGGCGTTTGCCCTGACCTTGAGCCTCCTCGCATCGTCGGCCCACGCCATGAACTCGGCGAACTCACCGCTCACGCCCGGCTCGACGGTCGGAACGTCTCCAAGAATTACATCGCCGGTCGAACCGTCTATCGTGATCACTTGCCCTTCCTTCACCACCGTCTTCCCCACGGTGAAGTACCGTTCCTTCTCGTTGACACCCAGGACGGTGCAGCCGACCACGCAGCTCTTGCCCATGCCCCTCGCCACGACCGCGGCGTGCGACGTCATCCCGCCCGTGGCGGTGAGTATGCCCCGGGCAGCGTGCATTCCGTGGATGTCGTCGGGGTTTGTCTCGTTTCTCACCAGTATCACTTTCTTGTCGCTCCTCGACCACTCGACTGCGTCGTCCGCGTCAAAGACGGCCGCGCCGCTGGCGGCACCCGGAGAGGCTGCAAGTCCGCGGGCAAGAACCTGGAAACTCGCACCCCTGTCTATCTGACGATGCAGGAGTTGATCCAGGGCTCCAGGCTGAACCCTGAGCAGTGCTTCTTCCTTGCTTATGAGCCCTTCCTTGGCCATCTCCACGGCAATCTTGACGGCCGCGGGTCCCGTGCGCTTGCCCGTGCGCGTCTGCAGAATGTAGAGCTTTTTCTCCTGTATGGTGAACTCGAAATCCTGCATGTCTTTGTAGTATTCCTCGAGCCTCTGAACCACCTGATTTAGCTCACCGTACACGTCCGACATCTCACTTCCGAGCTCGTCGACCGGCTTGGGGGTCCGTATCCCGGCGACTACGTCTTCTCCCTGCGCGTTCATCAGGTATTCGCCGTAGAACTTCTTCTCGCCGGTCGATGGGTTGCGCGTGAATCCCACGCCCGTCCCTGACTCGCCCCCCATGTTTCCGAAAACCATCACCTGGACATTCACGGCGGTTCCGAGGTCGTCAGGTATGCCGTGCTGTCTTCTGTAGAAGATCGCCCGTTCGTTGTGCCAGGATCTGAAGACCGCGTCTCTCGCCATGTCGAGCTGCAGATAGGCATCCTGAGGGAAGTCGACGCCCCTTTCCCTGTGAACGATGTCCTTGAAACGCCGACAGAGATCCCTGAGATCTCCCGCACTCAGCTCAATGTCCTGAACGATCCCCTTCTTTTCTTTCAGGCTCTTAATCTCTCCCTCAAACAGATCCTTGCGAACGCTCAGAACGACGCTGCCGAACATCTGTATGAATCGCCGGTAGGCATCGTAGGCGAATCTCTCGTTCCCCGTCCTCTCAACAAAACCCTTCACGCTCTTGTCGCTCAGGCCGAGGTTGAGAATCGTGTCCATCATGCCGGGCATGGAGAACTTGGCGCCGGAGCGCACCGAGACGAGGAGGGGGTCCCTCTCATCACCAAGCTTCTTGCCCATCGTCTGCTCAAGTCTGTCTACGTACTTTCTCTGCTCCTCGAGGTAATCCTCGGACAGCTTGCCCCGGTTCTTGTAGTAAAGCAGACAGACCTGCGTGGAAATCGTGAAGCCGGGCGGAACGTTGAAGCCCTGCCTCGTCATCTCCGAGAGCCCCGCGCCCTTGCCGCCAAGCACGTCCTTTATCGTGCCCCCGAGTCTTCCTTCGTCCTCTCCAAAAAAGTAGATGTACTTGTGCTCCATCATCGATTCTCCCTCAGCAGGCTAGAGTTTCCTCGCCACCTCTTCTGCGACTTCCAGCGTCGTTGAAGTTCCCCCCATATCGTAGGTGCGTGCCTTGCCCTCCCTGATTACGGTTGCGATGGCATCCTCCAGCTTCCCTGCCTTCCGGCTCTCACCCAACCACTCGAGCATCAGCCGCGCAGCGAGGAGCGTCGCCATCGGGTTCACCTTGTAAAGACCTGCGTATTTCGGCGCGGAGCCGTGCGTCGGCTCGAACACCGCGAGCGTCTCCCCTATGTTGCCCGCAGACGCAAAGCCGAGCCCCCCTACAAGCTGGGCGGCCTCGTCCGATATTATGTCGCCGAAAAGGTTCGTCGTCACGATGACGTCGTAATCGGTCGGGTTCTTGATGAGCCACATCGTCATGGCGTCGATGTTGGCCTCGCCGTACTTGATATCCGGATAGTCTCCTGCGATCTTCTCGGCTTCTTCCAGGAAGAGGCCGCAGGTCTTGCGCACGACGTTTGCCTTGTGTGCCACCGTAACGCTCTTTCTATGATACTTCCTCGCGTATTCGAAGGCGGCCTTGATGATTCTCCGAGAACCCTTCCGAGTTATGACCCTGAGAGAGATGGCCGTCTCCTCGGGGACGATCCTGCCCTTCACGCCTTCGAGCTCTGCGAGCGCGGGCGGCACCGGGAAGAACTCCGCCCCGAAATAAAGACCTTCCGTGTTTTCGCGGAAGATGACCAGGTCTATTCCCTCCTTGTGATTGAGCGGGTTTCCAGGATACGCCTTGCACGGCCTCTGGTTGACGTAGAGGTCGAAGAGCTGCCGCATCCTGACAATGGGACTCCTGTAACCGGGCACGTGCGGCTTGGAGGTGATTGCCCCGAAAAAACCGCACTTACAGCTCTTGAGAATCTCGATCGTCTCGTCAGGGAGCGCGTTACCGTATTTCTCCCAGCAGGTCCACCCTATCTCTGCAGGAACGTACTCCGCGTCAAGCGCGATAGCGTCCAGTACTATCTTAGCGGCTTCCAGAACGTCCACTCCTACTCCGTCTCCGGGCATCCATGCGATCCTGTACTTTCCCATCGTACCTCCTCGAGTGTGATTCCAGGCCGGCTGCCTTCTCTGCGACCGCGGCTTGCGGTACCGCTGAACACTTCTACCCTCAGCCTCCCGCAGCAGGGTTCACCACGAAGCAGCTCGACGTTCAGCTTCCAGCGGCGATTTTCTTCTTCGTATGTTCGATCAGCCCGCCGTCCTCAAGAATCTGCATGAGAAAGGGCGGCAGGGCGTGGAACGAGAGCTCCCCCGAAGGGAGAACTATCTTGCCGTTCGCAAAATCCACGGTAATCGTCTCTCCTTCCCTCACCCTCTTCCCACACTCCTTCGACTCCACGAGGGGAAGTCCCTGGTTAATGGCGTTCCGGAAAAATATCCTCGAATAAGAGCCCGCGACAATCACAGAAATGCCCGCGGCCTTGAGGCAGGTGGCGGCCTGCTCCCGCGAGCTTCCGCATCCGAAGTTCGAGCCGGCGACGATCATGTCTCCTCGTCCTATTCTCCTGGGAAAGTCCGGATCGACGCCCTCGAGAGCGTGAAGTGCCATCTCCTGCGGAGCAAGAATAGGCAGATACTTGCCGGGGTATATCACGTCGGTGTCAATGTTGTCGCCGAGCAGCCGGACTTTGCCTGTGACTTTGTCCAATTGAGCTCCTCCTCCGGTGCGTTTGTTCCCGCTCCTCCTCGAGCGCACGCCCTCCGGCATCGCCGTCCTACTTCGACCGCACTCGCTCCGGCATCTCCCCCTTGTCTTGACCGCGGTCGCGCCAACGCCGATGCTACCACTTGAGGTTCCTGGGGTCGGTCAGCTTGCCGGCGACGGCACTCGCTGCCACCGTAGCCGGGCTCGCGAGAAAGACCTCGGAGGTCGGGCTTCCCATTCTCCCCTTGAAGTTGCGGTTCGTGGACGCGATGCAGACTTCGCCGTCGGCAAGAATCCCCTCGTGGGCGCCCAGACACGGACCACAGCCGGGATTGACGAGCACGCAACCCGCCTCGACGAGCGCGGTGATGAGACCTCTCTTTATCGCCTCGAGCAGCACGGATCTCGACGCCGGAATCACCAGCATCCTCACGTCAGGGTGAACAACCCTGCCTGCGAGTATTCGTGCGGCGTGCTCCAGGTCTTCGATCCTTCCGTTCGTGCAGGAACCGAGAACGGCCTGGTGTATCACCTTGCCCTCCATTTCCTCAACGGGCTTCACGTTGTCCACGCTGTGCGGGCAGGCTATTTGAGGGGAGAGTCGCGAGACGTCCACCTCTTCCTTTCGCACGTAGTCGGCGTCCGCGTCCGGCTGAAACGCCGTGCCGTGCGGTGCCTTGACGGAGACCGCCCCCCCCGACACGGCCCCTAAGGCGTCCAGGAACGCCTCGGTGACGCGGTCAAACGGCGTGACGGCGTTCTTTGCCCCCATCTCCATCGAGAGATTGCACAGGGTAAACCGGCCCGAAATCCCCATGCTCTCGATCGCAGGTCCGTGAAACTCCACCGAGCAGTAATTGGCACCCTCAACACCGAGCCTGCCCACCAGATACAGGGCGAGGTCCTTGGGGCAGACCGCGTCCTGGAAGCGCCCCGTGACCTCGACTCTGATGGATTCCGGAACTCTGAGCCAGATTTGCCCGGTCGACCAGACGGCGGCCATTTCCGTGGCGCCGATGCCCGTGCCCAGG
>JAZDPI010000294.1:0-15902 GCA_043797775.1 Candidatus Eiseniibacteriota bacterium | reverse complement strand
GCAGCGGCACCTCGTTCGGAAAGGCCCTCGTGAACGCGAGGGCGAAGGCAGCCGCAGTGACAGTATCGAGGCAGGGCTATCTTGACGAGGACGACAGAAAGACGCTGTTGCAGTTTGTTCTCTTTGGAGATCCCTCGGCCTCGATGGAGCACAGGAAGTGATGGAAATGCCAAAGACCGCCGGCGTCGTTCCCTCGAAGATTCTGAAAGAGATCAAGAAGGAGATAGTCTCCAAGTTTCCTGAGATGAAGGGCGTGCGTCCCACCGTTGTCAGACGCAAAGTGCCTTCCGAGGGTAAGCTGATCGACCTTATCCTGCGCATCGACGGGGAACTGGGGGACAAGCTCAAGGGTATGAAGACAGTGGTGCACGCACGCGAGATCTACTGTGCGTCATTCGAGAAAACGGTGACAACGGAACGGGGAACCGCGATCCGGAAGGTCGTGCGAGTGACGTTCGACAGGGAGGGGCGCATACTCAAACTGGTTTCGTCCAAATGATGACTCGGGGGTGTGGGAGGGGGTTACACGGTCGGAAGAAGCGGATCTGCGGAGTCACCGGATGCAGTGTGAGGTGCCGGTACGCTTCTCCTTCTTGACAAGAACCGGAAGGCTCTGCTAGGTTTGATGGTGGAGGCAGCGTTGATCCCCGACCGTGGGAACAGGAGTGACAACGCGGATATGACTTCAGGAGGAAGGAGTGACGGAAATGCCACGAGTCGTGAATAGGAGCGTGCTTCGTGTTCTCGCAATCGCCGTGATTCCGGCTTTGCTCTTGTTGTCGACTGGTTCGGCAGCCTTGGGACAGTCGGGAGATACGCGGAAGGGGAACCCTGCTGGGCAATCACAGAGCTCTTCGCTGAAGGAACAGGCACAGAAAGCCTTCCAGACTGGTACCCAGTTCATGGCCAACAAGAAGTACGCGGACGCAATCTCTGCCTTCAAGGAGGCCATTGAGGTCGATCCGGACTTCGTCGATGCCTACGCGAATCTGGGGTTCGCCTACATCGAGCTGCGCAATTACGGCGAGGCCATCAACGTGTTCAAGAACCAGCTCGATAGAACCCCCGACAACCCGGAAAAGCTCGCGGCCGTGCACTCCAATCTCGGCTACGCGTATGGCTTGAATCGACTGCTCGATGGAGCCATTGATGAATACAGAAGAGTCATTCAACTGACGCCGGGCAACGCGACGGCCTATTCCACCCTTGGGTTCACGTACGGTGAGAACGGGCAGGTCGCCGAGGCGGCGGTGGCGTACCAAAAGGCTCTGGAACTGAGGCCCGACGACAAGGAGACCATGAGAGCCCTCGGCAAGCTCTGCCGGGAGAATTCGCTGCTGGCTGAGGCGGCCAACGTTTTTGAGAAGTTGTACCGGATGGATGCCGACGACGTGAACGCCGTGCGGTCACTGGCGTGGCTCTATCTCAAGCTCGAGGCTTTCCCCGCCGCGATTGAGTTCCACAGGAAGCTGCTCGAGATCGAGCCGGGCAGCGTGGGGGAGAGGCTTAACCTGGCCATCGCTTACGAGAGGAACAGTCAGCCCGACTCCGCGATCGTGGAGTACGAGAGAGTGATGGCTGTCCAACCCGACAATCTCCAGCTTTACTGCAACCTTGCGTTCCTTTACTCGGACGCCAAGAAGGCCGCGCGTGCCATCGAAGTGGCCCGTCAGGGACTGGAGAAGAAGCCGGGAGACGCGTGTCTTCTTTGTGCGTGGGCACGCGGTCTGGAGAAGATGTCGGACTTCGAAGGGGCGATCGGCAAGTTCCAGCAGGTAGTGAATGACGCCCAGTGGGGCGACTACGCAAAGAAGCAGGTAGATCGACAGCAGAAGCTCATCAAGAGAAGAGACGCCATGAAGGAGAAAGAGGAACTGGGGTACTAGGTCTTTTTCCGGAAGCAGCCTTTTCGTGGAGGGGAAAATGAGACACAGTCTGACGTACGCGATCCTGGCAGCCTGTCTTGTTATCACGACAAGTCTCGTGGGTGTCTGCGTTGCCACGGAGGAAACGAAGGGGCAGACGAAGGACAAACCTGCACCATCCACGCAGGCGCAGCCCGCTGCCCAGAAGCCTGCGGCGGCGGTAGATGAAGTTGCCGTCCTGGAGACAAGCCTCGGCACCATCGTCATTGAGTTTTTTCCCAAGGACGCCCCGAACCACGTCGAGAACTTCAAGAAGCTCGCCAGAAAAGGCTTCTACGATGGCACCAAGTTCCACAGAGTCATCAGCGGGTTCATGGTTCAGGGGGGCGATCCGCTCTCCAAGGACAACATAGCGGACAACGATGGGACCGGTGACCCCGGCTACCGGATAAAGGCCGAATTCAATCAGCGCAAACACCTGAAGGGCACGCTGTCCATGGCGAGAGGCCAGGACGTGAACAGCGCCGGGTGCCAGTTCTTCATCTGCCTGGATGCTCAATCGGGCCTGGACGGCAAGTACACTGTTTTCGGCCAGGTGCTGGACGGCACCAAGGTGCTGGAGGCCATCGGAAAGGTCAAGGTTAAAGAGAACAAGTGGGGCGAAACCAGCGTGCCTGTGGAGCCTGTACTCATGAAGAAGGCGACCATAGTCGCGAGGGCAGACTACGATAAGACGAAGAAGGCGGGACCGGAAGAGGACAAGACCAAGTAGCGGCTTCTCGCTACGGGTTTCCTCACCACCTTTCTTGAGGGGGAGAGCCAGTCGGCTCTCCCCCTTCTGTTTTCGAGAATCTCCGTCTGCCTCGCGATGACACGCCCCCTGCCTGCAGAAAAATACTTGACTAAAATTGTCAACTAATGTAGATTTGAACGGAGCTTGGAGGTGATCTGTGAGGCTTTCTACGGCGGCCGGAAGGTACGGCATAAGAGCGATGTACGACCTTGCAGCCCGCTACGGGAAGGGGCCCGTGTCGGGCAAGGACATCGCCCGGAGGCAGAGGATAGCCTTGCCCTATCTGGAGCAGTTGATGAATCGCCTGCGCAGGAGCGGGCTGGTGCGGAGTGTGCGCGGCCCTCAAGGCGGGTTCTTGCTGGCGAGGAGCCCGGGGAGGATAAAGGTCGGAGCAATAATGAGGGTACTGGAGGGGCCCATCCAGATGTCTCACTGCGGTGTGGGGGCCGGCGCGAAGTCGAGCTGCGGCAGGGCCGAGACCTGCGTGAGCAGGATTCTGATGAAGAAGCTCGATTCGCAGGTCAAGGCGGCTCTTGACACCGTGTCGCTGAGAGATCTGTGCAGGGAGGCAGGAATGGTCTCGCCGCCTCTTCAGAAGCGGCGCAAGTCTTCCGGCTCTCCGAAGCGGGGCGGGGGCTCCGCGGGCGGGAGTCAGGAGGCCGCCAGCCGCGGGCCCAAGGGAGAACACGGTCCCAGGGGAGGACACGAATAGTGCGCAGAATCTACATGGACCACAACGCCACCACGGCGGTGCACCCGGAGGTCGTAGAGGCGATGCTGCCCTTCTTCGGCGAGCGTTTCGGCAATCCCTCGAGCGTTCATTCCTTCGGGCAGGACGCCAGGCAGGTCCTGGAAGACGCCAGGAAGACCGTGGCCTCGGCCCTCGGTGCCAGGAAGGAAGAGATCGTTTTCACGAGCGGGGGAACGGAGGCCGACAACCTGGCAGTCCTGGGCGTCGCCGCTGCTCTCTGCAGCAAGGGCAGGCACATAGTAACCAGCAAGATAGAGCATCACGCCGTGCTAGCCGCGTGTGCCCACCTGGGGCGCATCGGCTTTGAGATCACGGAGGTGCCCTGTGACGAAAAGGGTATCGTCGACCCCGACGCCGTTACAAAGGAAATCAGGAAGGACACCGTCCTCATCACAATAATGCATGCAAACAACGAGGTCGGCACGATTCAACCGATAGAAGAGATCGCGGCCGTCGCGGCGCAGAACAGAGTGGTGTTCCACACCGACGCCGTTCAATCCTTCGGGAAAGTCCCGTTGGACGTCTCCAGGCTGAACTGCAATCTTCTTTCGGTCTCCTCGCACAAGATCTACGGACCGAAGGGGGTCGGAGCGCTTTACGTCAAAAGGGGAACGCCGCTGGCTCCGATTCTGTACGGAGGTCACCACGAGAAGCGGCGAAGGGCCGGCACCGAGAACTTGAGCGGGGTGGTCGGCTTTGCCAGGGCTGCGGAGCTGGCGACGGCGGACATCGACGCCAAGAATCAGGAATTGCTCGCTCTCAGAACGAGGCTTGAGCAGGGCATCGTCGCTCGCGTGGCCAACGTCAGAGTAAACGCGCATCCGACGAGAAGGCTTCCCAGTACGGTCAACGTGTGTTTCGAGGGTGTCGAGGGAGAGTCGATAGTGCTGAGCCTCGACATGCAGGGGATCGCCGTGTCGAGCGGGTCGGCGTGCACGTCCGGTTCCATAGAGCCGTCGCACGTGCTGCTCGCGATGGGGATTCCTCCCGACGTGGCGCAGGGCTCGGTTCGCTTCAGTCTCGGCCTCGCAAACACTGATGCCGACGTAGACCGCGTCCTCGACGTGCTGCCCGGGGTGATTGAGAGGCTCAGAGCCATGTCGCCCCTGTCGTAGGCGAGAGGAGCCGCGGCAAGCGGAGGCGGAAGGAAGCGCGCAATAGATCGGAAGTCGGTCAGACGTCTTCGTGAAGACTGCTTGACTCAAGAGGGGCCCAGAAAGGCAAAGGTGGTGCAAGAAAGCGATGTACACTGAAAAGGTCATGGAACATTTCAAGAATCCGCGGAACGTCGGGAGCATCGAAGACGCGGACGGCGTCGGACAGGTCGGCAATCCCGTTTGCGGAGACATAATGAGATTGGAGATCAAGGTTGAAGACGGGAAGATCGCCGACGCCAAGTTTAAGACGTTCGGGTGTGGGGCGGCCATTGCCACGAGCAGTATGGTCACAGAGTTGGTGAAGGGGAAGACTCTCGAAGAGGCCCTCGCGATATCGAACAAGGTCGTGGCAGAGGCTTTGGACGGACTCCCGCCGATAAAGATGCACTGCTCCAACCTGGCGGCAGACGCTCTTCACAACGCAATCAAAGACTACCTGGCCAAGCAGGGAGCGGGGCAAGGTGAGGAGAAGGGCCAGGAGAAGGACAAGGAGCAAGGTCAGCAGAGCCGGCACGGGCAGGGAGAAGAGCAAGGCCAGGGGAAAGAGGAATCGGTGTCGCCTTCCCAGCCCCGTAAGGAGCCCAAGTAGAAGGGCGAGTTTGTGACTCGGACCGGGACGCCGTAGAAACCATCGGGGAGTGAGTCAGGTGAGTGGTCCTCCGCGGGACGATGCTCCGCTCGTGGCCGTCGCCATGAGTGGAGGTGTTGATAGCTCGGTTGCGGCAGCCCTTCTCGTCGAGAAGGGCTATCGTGTGTTTGGCGTCACCATGAAACTCTGGTGTTACGCCGAAACGGCGGCCTCGCCGAAGTCCTGCTGTTCGCTGTCTTCGATTGACGACGCGAAGGCAGCCGCGGCCAAGATCGGCATTGCGCACTACGTCATGGATCTGGAAGAGGCCTTCGAGAGCCAGGTCGTCAAACCCTTCTGCACGGAATACGCCGGCGCAAGGACACCCAATCCCTGTGTCCTCTGCAATTCCGAGATAAAGTTCAATCTCCTCATGGATAGGGTTGTGGCGATGGGGGCCGATTACTTCGCCACGGGTCACTACGCAAGGATAAGACAGTCGCCGGCGGGCGCGTTCGAGCTCGTTCGAGCCTTTGACAGAGAGAAGGATCAGAGTTACGTCCTGTGGGGAATCGAGAGGTCGCGCCTCCCGGCGATCCTGTTCCCGCTCGGAGAGACGTCAAAGGACAGGGTGCGTGAACGTGCATCCAAGCAGGGGATTGCGCCGGCGGAAAGGAGGGAGAGCCAGGACGTTTGCTTCGTAGAGGCAGGTTCCTGCGGCGACTTCGTACAGCGTAGACTCACAGAAATGGGGATCAGGCCGACCCCGGGGCGCGTGCTCGACACCTCGGGACGCGAACTTGCGGCGCACGACGGCGTTTTCAGGTTCACGATAGGGCAGAGGCGTGGTCTCGGGGTCTCTTCTCCCGGACGAAAGTACGTCGTTCGTCTCGACGGCGAAACCAACGCCGTTGTTCTCGGTGGAAAAGAGGATCTCCTTAGACGCGTGTTCGTGTGCGGGAGCGTGAACTGGCTCGGCAAACCGCCGGCGAAGGCGCTCGTCCAGATACGTTACACGCACACTCCAGCCGCTGCCGGTGTTGAGGAGGAAGGTAACGGCAGGCTCAGGGTGTTCTTCGACGAAAGACAGTACTCAATCACTCCGGGACAATCGTCCGTCTTCTACGAGGAAGACGTAGTCCTGGGGGGAGGAGTCATAGAGAAGGTGTTGGAGTGATTTGACTGCGAGAAAATCGCACCTGGGAGGAAGATGGCGCCGTGCCGCCGGCAGGGCGCCCGCGCGTGCGGAAACGGCAAAATGCGCCCAGGAGGATTTGAACCCCCAGCCTTCTGATCCGTAGTCAGACGCTCTATCCAATTGAGCTATGGGCGCACAAATTGGCAATCTGTGGAAGTATATCATGGCGGAGAGGGCGGGATTCGAACCCGCGGTGAAGATCTCTCCCCACAACCGCTTAGCAGGCGGTTGCCTTAGACCAACTCGGCCACCTCTCCTGCCACAGAAAACCGATGTGTTGTTGGCGGAGGGAGTAGGATTCGAACCCACGGACCTTTCGGTCTACGGTTTTCAGGACCGTCGCCTTAAACCACTCGGCCATCCCTCCGGCGTGGAATTCTCGAACTGCTCCCTCGTTTCAGTCCCTAAGGTATCAACTGGGAGACGCCGTGTCAAGCGCCGAGCCGCGTGGATGTTGAGCCGCGTGGAGGCGCGAGGGACGACAGCGAGGCGCAGAGCTCGCCTGTTTCTCCGGCGGGTGGGGTCTGCACGGAGCCGGTCAGCGTATGAAGCCGGTTCAGCCGCGGAGTCGTAAGGTTTGACAGCCGGGGTTCAGCATGATATTTTTGTCTGGATGTTTTCTGAGATTCGGTGTCCAGGAGGGTTGCTATGAGATTCAGAGAGTCTTCCGTTCCGCTTGTTCTGGTCCTTGTGACCGCGACCGCCCTGCTTGCCGGATGCGTGGCACGAGAGGCGGCGCACCCGATTTCCACCTACGTGATTCCGGATTACTCGGGCAAGGCGATCAAGACCGTGGCGCTGATCCCGATGGGGGAGCACGTGGATCTCCCCGAAGCCTGCGCCATCGCGCTGCCGCTTCTGGAGGCGCGCGCTTCGGCCAAGATGGCTTACGTCTTTCTCTCGGAAGAAGAGGCGCTGGGCAGAGCGCAGAAGAAGGGAATCAGTGACAAGTACCTGCGCATGGTCTCCGAGTGGAAGAAGGAAGGTACGATCAACAAAGAGAACGTTGTCTCCGTGGGAAAGGACGTCGCCGTCGACGCTCTTCTCTTCACCGAGATCTATCTCTGGAACAAAGAATGGGTCGCCCCCAACGCAGAGGGCACGTCGAACTCACAGGTCGGAATGAAGCTCGTTCTCATGGGCACAAAGACGGGAGAGAAGCTCTGGGAGGCCGTGGACGAACAGACGACGAAGAGTGCCTATTACTCCCCTCAGTCAGGGATAGGCACGCACGTTGATGAAGCTGGAATGGTCAGATCGTCGCCGGTGGGCGGCGTACCAGACCCTCCGCCGATCGAAGAAGCGGTCAAACGCGCTTTGGACGCCATCTTCGCGATGTTCCCGTAGTTTCCCGGTTTGCGCGATGGGTGTAGAGGATCAGGACGTTCACTGGATGAAGCTCGCTCTTTCGGAGGCCGAGAAGGCCTTCGGAAAAGGCGAGGTCCCCGTGGGGGCCGTGGTGGTTCTCGACGGGAAGGTGTTGGGGAGGGGACACAATCAAGTAGAAGGGTTGAGCGACCCAACGGCACACGCGGAGATAATCGCCATCGGTGCCGCCGGCACGTCCCTCGGGACCTGGCGGCTCGAAGGTGCGACGATATATGTGACTCTCGAGCCGTGCGCGATGTGCGCCGGCGCGATAGTCCTTTCCAGGCTGAGGAGACTCGTCTTCGGGGCCCGGGACCCGAAGGCCGGGGCCTGCGGCTCCGTGATGGACGTAATTGGGAATCCGCTTCTCAATCATCGCGTCGTCACGGATTCCGGAGTAATGCCGGAAGAGGCTTCGGCGCTGCTCAAGGAGTTCTTTGAGAAGCGGCGGAGAGATGCGAGAGCGGCTGAATCGGGCGGTCTCGAAAACCGTTAGGCGGGTAACTGCCTCGGGGGTTCGAATCCCTCTCTCTCCGCCACCGCGGCTTGTTGCGGCCGGTTCGTAGAGCCGTCTCGTCGATTCGGCGAGTTGGATTATCGGTTTCCTGAACTGCTGTGCGTGGAGAGATGTCCGAGTTGGTCGAAGGAGCACGATTGGAAATCGTGTAGTCGGGAAACTGGCTCGGGGGTTCGAATCCCCCTCTCTCCGCCACGCGTGAATCGCGCAACGCCCTCGCCCAGGCGAGGGTTGGCTGAGTCGGGGGTGGGGATGTAGCTCAGTTGGGAGAGCGCCTCGTTCGCAACGAGGAGGTCGGCGGTTCGATCCCGCTCATCTCCACCAGTCATGCAGTTGGACGTCCGTGTCGGCCGGCGAACGAGCGGTTGCCGCCGGCGTTCAAGATTCTGTTCGTTGGCCGTGCTAGGCGGGGAGTTAGCGGTGCCCTGTAACCCGCAATCCGCTACAGCGGGGCTTAATTCCCTGTCCGAGGCCTTCTTTCTCGGGAAGTTCTTTCGAGCAAGTGGTGTCGATCGCCAGGACCTGCGCAACCAGGGCTCACGAACCCCGTCAGAACCGGGAGGTAGCAGCGGTAAGTGATAACCCGGGTGTGCCGTAGGCCTCCCTGGCGGGAGCTAACTGCCCGGGAGTCTCCCGGGAGAGCGGTCAAGGACGGGTGCACGGCCGCAAAGTGGCCTGAGAGAAGCGTCGGGATAGTCAAGAGCATCTACTGAGGAATCATGTCGTACCGCGTTCTCGCGAGAAAGTGGAGACCGTCCACGTTCGAACAAGTGGTCGGGCAGGCTCACGTCACAAAGACGCTGGCGAACGCCATCGAGTCCGACCGCGTGGGGCACGCTTACCTCTTCTCCGGCCCCAGGGGCGTGGGGAAGACCACCACGGCCAGGCTCTTCGCGAAGGCTCTCAACTGCCCCAACGCCAAGGGCGCCGTGCCGTGCAACAAGTGCAGCGTCTGCGAAGAAATCACCAACGGGATCAGCCTCGACGTCATCGAGATAGACGCCGCCTCAAACAGGGGCATAGACGAGATCCGAAATCTCCGCGAGAACGTGAAGTACGCACCCGCTTCCGGCAAGTTCAAGATATACGTCGTCGACGAAGTCCACATGCTCACTGAGGCCGCCTCCAACGCTCTTCTAAAGACGCTCGAAGAACCGCCCCCGCACGTCAAGTTCGTGCTGGCCACGACGGCTCCTCTCAAGCTGACGGAGACAATTCTCTCACGCTGCCAGCGTTTTGAATTCGTGAGAATTCCCACCAAAGAGATTCTGGGCAGGCTGAAGCTCATCTGTTCGACCGAGGGCTTTCCGGTCGGCGAAGAGGTCCTCGTGCTTGTGTCCAGGCGCGCCAACGGGAGCCTGAGGGACGCGGAGAGCATGCTGGACCAGCTCGTTTCCGCGGGGCTTCAGGAGGCCGGCGAAGAGGCCGTGACTGAGCTCCTGGGTCTGAGCGGAGCGGAGGGATTTTTCAAGATAATCGATGCGATCAAGGCTCGAAACGCCAAGGTCGCACTCGAGGCTTTGGGAGAGCTCTTCGACAAGGGAGCGAATCTCGATGAGTTCAGCGACGGGCTCATGGACCACCTGAGGAACCTCCTTCTCATAAAGATACACCCCGACCTTGCGGCCCTCGTTGAGGCAAGCTCCGGGCACGTGAAGCTCTATGAAGAGCAGTCCGCCCGCTTCAGCGAGGGGGATTTGTTGAGGATGATAAGCCTGGCATCGCGGGCCGCAGTCGCCGTGCGAAGGAGCGCGCTTCCGCGACTGCATGTGGAGATGGCGATTATCGAGATGACGTATCTCGATTCTACCGTTGAGCTGAAGGACCTTCTGGAGAAGCTCGCTCGCCTCGAGGCCACCTTCTCTGGAACCACTTCTCGAGGCCCGGGCCAGGCTGTGAGTGTCGATCCGGGCGGCAGCGCCGGTCAGGGTGGTGGCGCTGACGGACTGGGCGCGCTGGTCGGTGGTGCAGGCGCGAACGCAGACACCGGTGGGCATCGCGCGGACACATCGGGACGAGGGGCGGACACAGGATCGCACGACGCGAGCGCTCCAGCACGCGGCCCAGACACACGAGCAGGCGGAGCAGAGGCACAGGCGCCGGAGAAGGAACCGGAGCAAGAGGCGGCGCATGCCGGCACAGCGGAACCGGAACTTAAGCCGTCTCACGCGGAGACGCCGGCAGTTACAACAGAGCAGCTCCAAATGTGGGGCGAAGTCGTAGATAGGATGAACCGGCGGAAGAAAACGCTCGGGGTCTGGCTGAGAGCGGCCCACTTCCGAGGCGTCTCCAAGGGCAAGATCCACCTCGGATTCGGGGAGGACAAAGCCTTTGAACAAAGCCGGGTCGAGGACAAGACCAACAAGAAGGTCCTTCAGGAAGAGGTGGCCGCTGTCTTCAAGGCTTCGCTCGGCGTAAGCTGTTCCGGAACCGACGCGCGTGCAAGTGCGGCAGCCGGGGTCAAGCCCGTTGCTCCGAACGGTCCGGAAAACGGCACGGTTCTGGGTCCGGGAAACGGCGCAGAAGGCCCTACGTCGACCGAAGGGGATTCGCAGAACAACACCAGGCCCGAATCCCTCAAGGAGATCATCGAATTCTTCAATGGAGAAATCGTGGACGAGTGAAAGAGCGGAGGCAGTGATGAAGAACCTATCCTCGATAATGAAGCAGGCGCAGAAGCTCCAGGAGAAAATCGTCCAGCTTCAGGAAGAACTGGCCGAGAGGACGGTCGAGGTCTCCTCCGGGGGCGGCATGGTAACGGTGGTCGCAACCGGAAAGCAGGAGATAAGGTCCATAAAGATCGATCCCGAAGTCGTCAACAAAGACGACGTGGAGATGTTGGAGGATCTCGTACTGACCGCGGTCAACGAGGCGAAGAAACGGGCGGAAGAAATGGCGAGAGAAGAGCTCGCGAAAATCACGGGCGGCATCGTGCCCCCCGGAGTGCTTTAGGTCGCGCGGCCGTATCTGCCGCAGTGACGTTCCGGGGTCTGGCCTGAGACGTCCTCACACATGACACCGGGGGACAGAACACGTGGCTGAAAGGTTTGGATCAGAATCGCTCGAACGGCTGATGGAGGAATTCGCGAGACTACCTGGCATCGGCAGGAAATCTGCGCAGAGGCTTGCGCTCTACGTTCTGAAAGCTCCGAGGACGGACGCCCAGAAGTTTGCCTCGGCCATAATGGACGTGAAGGACAGGGTGGGGTACTGTTCGGTCTGCGGCAACATCTCTGAGGCACAGAAGTGCTCCATCTGCGTTGATGGAAGAAGAGAACACTCCGTCATTTGCGTGCTCGAACAGCCTTCGGACATCCTGGCTGTTGAAAAGACCGGACAATACAGAGGCCTCTATCACGTTTTGCTGGGTGTCATCTCGCCGCTCGACGGGGTGGGGCCGGATGAAATCAGAATCAGGGAATTGGTGGAGAGGATAAAGGGAGAGAAGCCCGAAGAGGTTATCGTGGCCACTAACCCGACGGTCCAGGGCGAAACGACGGCCGCATACATCGGGGAAGTACTGAAGCCTTACAGTGTGCGCGTTACCCGCATAGCGCGAGGGCTTCCCGTCGGCTCGGACATAGAGTACTGCGACGAGCAGACGCTCACGAAGGCGTTCGAGGGACGTAGGGAAATCTGAGGCCTACGACCAATCCAGCAATCTCTTTTGGCCCTCCATTTTCTTGATGTCGGTAACGTCCTGGCTTACTTCGACGCAGCCCAGATATTCATTCCTCTTGCCCCGCACCGCGAAGTAGCGGATGTACACGAGCTTGCCGCCGAGATTTATCCAGAATTCCGCGACGTCACGCCGGCCGGTTTTGAACGCTTCGAGGATTTGGGTGACCACGTGCACGCTTTCCTGCGGATGGCAGAGCTGGACCTTTCTTCCGATGATGGCTCTCGTTCTCGGGAAAATCCTGTCCTTGGAGTCGCTGAAATAGCGCACCGTGTCGTCCGCATCAACGAATGTGATGTCGATGGGGAGCGAATTGAGGACGGCCATGAGCTCGTCCCGCGAGAACGTGCCGGTTTCGAGCGAAATCAGGGCGGGCGCTCCCGGCGTGGGCACACTACCCGATGGTGCAGCCGGCGCTGCCCCTTTCTGTCCGGGCGCGGCCGCTGCGTGGCAGCAGGTAGTTCCGGGCGCCGCCACTGCGGCCGATGGCTCGGCTGGGGTCCCCGTGCGGCCTGTCGCGGCTTGTGTTTCGGGGGTCGCCGCTTGCGGTCCGTGGACGTGGGCTTCGTCCATCGGTCGTCTTGCAGGTTCCGGAGTGAAGCAGCAGTAGCCCAGCTCGTCGAACTGCACTCTAAGGTCCGGCCACGCCTGCGGCGGAACGACTCGCATTGCAGCGGGGAAAAGGATGTTGTTTTCCTTGTAAAAGTGACTTGAGAGCATCTCGGCCAGCGAGCCCGCCGCTTCCCGCAGTTCCCTCAATTCCGCGTCGGAGGCGCCTGTTGAGGGTCCGACCGCCCCCGGGCCGGAAACCTTCGCGCCCTGCGGGGCAGCTCCGGAACCGAAGACCGCTCCCGAGCCGGGCGTTCTTGCGCCGAGCGCATCCACCGCTGCGTAGAGCCTCTTCTCCGTTTCCCTGATCTTGTTGTGCTCCATCCACATTATCTTTGGCGGCTCGGTCACGCCTCGCTTCTCGAGCTCGGGGAAAAGCACGTTCTCTTCACGAACGTAGTGGCTTGCCGAGGCCTTGAAGTGTTTCACAACGTGATCCAGTTGTTTCATCTTCTCGCCGGAAGGAGCGAGGTCGGTGGCGCCTTTCATTTCACCGGCGACTCTCTTCAACTGCTCTGCGAACTGAAGCAGCATCCTGTGCTCCTCGAGGAGAATGTTGATGGGGTGGCCGGTAGGGGCGAGAGGCCTCTCTTTCTCCAGCGATTCCTTGAACACTGCCAGATGCACGTCGCAGAACCTCTGTATCTCTTCGCGCGGCATCCCTTCTTTGATGAGCTCCTCCTCGATTCTTGCGATGTCGGTGGCCGAAACGTCGCCCAGCAGCTTCTTGAACTCTCTTTTCACCTGTTCGGTGTCCGCGCCCTGATGGAGTTTCGTTATCAGGGTCCTGAGCGCTTCCTTGCTCTTCTTTGGGGCGTCTTGTTCCATCGTGTTCCTCCAATTTGGGCCCGAATGCTCCGGGGCGAGCCGTGATGCTCAGGGGTCAGCCTTTCTGGTTGCCGATTGGCCGATGAGATACGGTCATCGCAGTTTGGTGCCAGAGTAGCTGTCTCCCAGACCAACCGTATCTTAGTGTCGGCAGGCTTTGCGTTCAACGGCAATGTGGGTTGTCTCCAAGGCGTGCGGAGCGGGCTCGCCCCAACTTGTTGATCCGTAAAGAACTAAGGGTAGCACGCCAATCGGCTGTCGCCTCCCCCATGAGGGTGCCCGGCAAGAGCGCAGCCTCCTTCCCGCGGCCCCTGCCCGCGCCTTTGGGGTGTATCACATTCAGACGGCACTTTCAGCTTGCCTTCAATGCGGCTCGATGAGAAGCTTACCGTGCAACATGCGTAGGCAGCTGACGGTGCAGTATCATCAACTTTGTGAGTAGCACATCGAGACGAGACTAGGTTACGTGATCGAGCCGCGATCATAGCGGTTCCGGCTTGTCTCATCCCTGTAAGTGCAGCCTTTGGCAGGGCACCTGACTGAACGGACTCATACGTTGGTTCGCCGACAGGCGGGAGTCTCCCGTGCGCCATCGCTTTCGACTTCCTCGTGGGAGAATTCCACATTCGTGAGAGGAGGGATTCTCGTGAGAAGAGTCACGGTCATTTCGTTGGTTCTTCTTGTTGCTTTCCTTGTGGAGGTGGTCACCGTTGAGGCGGGGACCGCACCCGAGCCTTGGGCAACAGTGCCGGCTGGCAGAGTCGGAGAACATCAAACCTTCAATGAGGCCCTAGGTGGTGAAACTCAGGACGAGTATGTGACCCCGATAAACTGGAAGAAGCTGTGGAAGAAGGTGCGGAAGATCTTCAAACGCCGGGTCCGCAAGATCGCACGCGTGTGCATAGTGTGCCACCTTTTCCTCCCGGACGGCAGCGGAGTCTGCACCAGGGTCCCCGGGGCGTTCGTCGGATCTACCTCACCCGAAGGGTGGCAGACGGCGCAACTGGACACCTTCTACTATGGCGGGACCCTTGTCGTTGGCGGCAAACCATATGCCGACGAGCCCACCGCTCCCGGCTATGCCAACAGGAAAATGTGGTCGTTCGATGCCGGCGGCTGGAACGGCACTCCTCACAGCGGTCTTCCGATGGACGGTTGGAAGGGCGTGGACGGTCTCCTGCAGCCGGAAGACTTCTTCCGTGTGATGGATGATGCCACCTTGGGTGGGACCCCTTGCGCCATAAGCGGAAACAAGTCTCTGGTTTGCGCAGCTACGAATGCCGAGTGTGAGGCGCTCTGCTACGTTGATGGGGCCGGTGCCGGTTACGGGAACAACTGGGTTCAGAACGTGGTGACGGGGTCGTATGCGTATACCGTGGGTAATCAGATAACGCTGTCGTACGACTACCGGAGCGAGACTGAGCCAGGCTATGATAGTAGCTACGTGATGGTGCAGATCCAGGACGCAGGCGAGTGGGTGGATCACGCAGTGCTGGCAGCATATGAGGGTTCGGTCAGCGGAAGCGCTAACATTGATCTGGACTCCCATTTGCCTGCGGTGAACTGTAACTTCCGTATCAGGTTCCGAGTGCTATCCGATGAGGAGACGTCTGACGAGGACGGTTACAGTCCGACCACCTGCGGTGCGTTTGCTTTGGACAACTACGCGTTGAGTGGCGATATTGTCGACAGTGAGAATTTCGAAGGTGTGGCGGTCGGCGCCCGCCCGTCCGGATGGAGCCGAATCCTCGAGGGATGTGGTGATTTTGCGGCTGTAAGACACCTGGATGATCTCGCGCCCAACCTGAGCATTGACGCGTGTGTGTCGAGTGTTCCACAGCTTTGTAGCATGGCCGACAGCGTGATCACTCTCTACGACGAAAGCTCTCCCTTCTTCCCACATCCGCTCTGTCAGGACAACTACGTGCTGTCTCCCCGCATCGACCTGTCGAGCCGCCCCGGCCTCAGCGGCAAGATCCTCTATCGGGAAGTGTTTTCGACTGGTTCACTGACCGACCACGTATTCACATACTGGCGGGCGAGGTACGCGCCTGCCTGCGCATCCGGTGGCTGGAGCCCGTGGCTGAGTGACGGCTGCCTGTACTACGGAGGTGGCGGAGCGAGCTGTGTAACAGAGTGTACCGACCTATCGTCGCGTATTCCGCCTCACGCAGAGCAGCTGGAAATCGGATTGGGTGTCGTTAACGTGTGTGCTTGGGATCCTTGGGATCTAGGTTGCAGTTACATATGTGATCCAACGCCCTACTATGACAACGTTACGGTTGGTGTATTCAGTACTACAGATGCACCTTACATCAGCATGAGGGAAATCGATTACTGGCAGGACCAGTTTGCTGAGGATGGAACTCTGAACTCGACCAGCACGGCAGACACCAGGACTCCGCTTTGTCTCGGGAACCTCGTGCCCCCGGTCTTTGGCGATACTCTGGTCTGCAGCGGCAGTGCCAACGACATGGAGGTTTACTTCGTGTTCCGTATGACGAAGGTCGGTCCGCAGCAACCTGTGACGGATCCGTTCTTTACCACCTGGTTCCCGACAGCGACGACC
>JAZDPI010000280.1:0-12027 GCA_043797775.1 Candidatus Eiseniibacteriota bacterium | reverse complement strand
CCTCACCGACCGCGAAAGTGGCGGCGCCGTCTCCAAAGTAACCGTTCTTTTGCACACCCACGTCTATGCTCACGATGTCTCCTCCAGCGAGGACCAGGCTCCCGGGGATACCGTGGACTACTTGATCGTTCACGGACACGCAAATATTCGCCGGGAAGCCGCGATAACCTTTGAAGGCCGCCGTGCCGCCTCTGGCCCTGATGAAGTCCAGGGCCCAGCGATCCAGCTCGGCAGTAGTGAGTCCAGGCTCGACGATCTTGCCAAGAGCCTCGAGAGTCTCGGCCACTATGATGCAGCTCTCTCTTATCCTGGCGACCTGTTCCTTGGTTTTGAGCCTTATCATCTACACCTTCGGACCACCGCGCTTCTTGCTCAGAGCATCAGAGATGTCCTGGAACACGTTCCTCACAGACCCTGTGCCGTCCACGCAGACGAGCCGGGACTTCTCTCTGTAGAAATCCACGAGCGGCGCCGTCTGTGCGAAGTACACGTCCAGCCTTCTCCGTACCGTCTCCTCACTGTCGTCCGCTCTCGTCTGAAGAGCGCCGCCGCACTCGTCGCAGATTCCCTCCGCTCCGGGTGGGCATCCCTCAAGATGATACATCTTCCCGCACGCCGGACAGGTTCGTCTGAGGTTGAGCCTTCGCACGAGCAACTCTATCGGGACTTCTATGTTTACAACGGCGTCGATGCTCCAATTGAACCGGCTCAGCATCTCCTCTGTGCCGACGGCCTGCGGGATCGTCCTTGGGAACCCGTCCAGGATGAACCCATTGGCCGCGTCTTTCTGAGACAGCCTCTCCGTTACAAGCTGTACTGTTATCGCGTCGGGCACGAGAGCACCGCTCGAAATGTACTTTTCGACTTCCGTTCCTAACGGCGTTCTCGCGGCGATCGCTTTCCTGAAAATGTCCCCCGTGGATATCTGGGGAACCCCAAGCCGTTCCTGGAAAAGCCTCGCCTGGGTCCCCTTCCCGCTTCCAGGTGGACCGAGGAAAACTAATCGCATCAGTACTAGTAGAACCTTCTTCCCTTGATTTTTCCCTTCTTAATGAACCCTTCGTAATGCCTCATAAGAAGGTGCGACTCTATCTGCTGAAGCGTGTCAAGTGCTACACCGACAACGATGAGTATCGAGGTCCCACCGAAATAGAACGGTGCGTGGAACTGTCTGATCAAGACGTCGGGCAGTATGGCCACGAGCGCCAGGAATACTGCACCCGGGAGCGTGATTCTCATGAGAACTCTGTCTATGTACTCGGCAGTTTTCCTGCCGGCTCTGATCCCGGGCACGAATCCGCCGTATCTCTGAATATTGTCCGCAAGATCCGTCGGATTGAGAATGATGGCCGTGTAGAAGTAGGTGAAGAAAATGATAATCGCACCGTATATCAAGCTGTACGACCAAGTTCCGTGCGAGAAGAACATAGTCAGCTTTTCCATCGTCGCGTTGTCGCTGACGAAAGTGCCGAGCGTTCCGGGGAACATTATTATGGACTGAGCGAAGATGATGGGGATGACCCCCGCGCTGTTGACGCGAAGGGGTATGTGGGTATTCTGCCCGCCATACATCTTCCTCCCCACCACTCTCTTGGCGTACTGAACCGGGATCTTCCTCGTACCCTGCGTCATCACGATGACCGCGGCGATGACTGCCACGATCAGGATGAGCAGCCAGGCAACTCCGAAGATCTGAAGAGCCCCCACCTGCAGTGCCCTGATGGTTCCGACGACGTCGGCGGGAAAGCGAGCCACGATGCCTATGAAGATTATGAGAGAGATGCCGTTGCCGATCCCGCGCTCCGTTATCTGCTCTCCGAGCCACATCACAAAGACAGTACCGCAAGTAAGGGTGACCATCGTGAGCAGCCTGAACGCTAGGCCCGGGTTCGAAACAACCGCACCCAACTCGCTCCTCAAGGACTCGAGAAAGATGCTGATTCCGTAAGCCTGGATCATCGCCAGAAACACCGTGCCGTACCTGGTGATCTGCGTGATCTTCTTCCTTCCCTCCTCTCCCTCCTTCTGGAGCTTCTGGAAGTAGGGAACCACCGCCCCGAGAAGCTGCATGATGATCGACGCGTTGATGTAGGGCATGATTCCCATCGCGAAGATCGTGCAGTTCATGAGAGAGCCTCCGACAAACATGTCGTAGAGGCCGAAGAGAGTGCCCTCCTTGCCCCTGAAGAAGGCGGCGAGGGCTTCTCCGTTGATGCCCGGCGTAGGCACGTGGCCGCCCAAACGATAGACGATGAGAAGGAGTACCGTGAAAATGATTCTTCTCTTCAGTTCGGGAATCCTGAATATGCTCTGAAACTTCTCAAACATTAGCTGATGAGCTCCACTGAACCGCCGGCCTGCTCGAGTTTGGCTCTGGCTGTCTTGCTGATTGCGTGAACCTTTACCTTGAAAGCCGTGGACACGTTTCCGGTACCGAGCATCTTCACGGGCTTACTGAGGCTCCTGATGAGACGCCTCTCGAGAAGACTCTCGGGAGTAACCTCCGCTGCGCCGCCCAGTGCGGCCAGATTCTCAAGGTTCACAACCTGATATTCCTTGTGCGACCTGCTCGTGAATCCTCTCTTGGGCAACCGCCTCTGGATGGGCATCTGGCCGCCCTCGAACCACGCCGGAACCTTCCCGCCCGATCGGGCCTGGAGTCCCTTGTGGCCCTTCGTGGAGGTACCTCCGTGGCCCGAACCCTCACCACATCCCAATCGTTTCCTCTTCTTGCGAGCGCCTGCACTCGGGCGCAATTGGTTTAGTTTCATCGTTCTTCTGTCTCCTCGACACGCACAAGATGACGCACCTTGGCAATCATGCCTCGCATCTGAGGAGTGTCCTCGTGCACGACGGGATTATGGAGTTTCTTGATGCCCAGGGCGCGCACGGTGGCGCCGTGACTTTGCTCGAACCCGATAGCACTTCGAATTTGTGTGATCTTAAGTTTCTTTGTCATTGTGTTTCGCCTCAGTCGTCCCAAAGAGCTCGCCTATGGTTTTTCCTCTCATCGCGGCTATGTCCTTCGCCCTCCTGAGTTGCTGCAGAGCTTGAACGGTGGCCTTCGCAACGTTGTGAGGGTTGCTTGAGCTCAGGCATTTCGTGAGAACATCCTGCACACCCGCGGAAACCAGAATCGCTCTCACCACTCCGCCTGCGATCAGTCCGGTCCCCGGCGAGGCGGGCTTGAGCAGAACGCGGCATGAGCCGAAGTGCCCGATCACTTCGTGCGGAATCGTTCCCTTGACCACGGGAACTTCAAAGAAGGCCTTCTTTGCCACTTCGCTGGCTTTCTTGATCGCATCGGCAACTTCGTTGGCCTTCCCCAACCCTACACCCACGTTCCCTTTCTGATCGCCAACTGCAACTAGAGCGTTGAAACCGAATCGCCGGCCGCCTTTCACGACCTTGGCAACACGATTCACGTGGATTACCTTCTCAACCAGCTCTATCCTCTCAGCCTCTCCGTTAGTCAAGAATCCCTCCTTTTACTACGACAGCCGGCAGCGGCCCGAGGCAGCAGACGGCCCCTCAGAATTGAAGCCCACCCTCTCTCGCTCCCTCGGCAAGAGCTTTGACTCTTCCGTGGTAGAGACAACCTCCTCTGTCGAACTTGGCGCGCTCAATTCCGGCTGCCTTCGCCTTCTGCGCGAGCAAGACACCCACGGCCTTGCTTACGTCAGTCTTGCGTTTGTCCTTGATCGAATCACGTATTTCCTTGGAAAGACTCGAGGCGCTGGCCAGAGTCCTTCCACTCGCGTCATCCACCAGCTGGGCAGAAATGTGTCTCAGGCTCCGACAAACAGCCAGCCTGGGCCTCTCGAGAGTACCCGATATCTTCTTCCTGATTCTCAGATGCCTCTTCTGCCGCTTAACCGCTCTCTGCAAAGTGCGTTTTCTCATTGCGTTCTTCCTATCACCGAATGGGAGACGGACCTGTGTTCGTCTCTAAGTTCCGGCGCCGACTGCGGCCTTACCGGCCTTCTTCCTGACGTACTCGCCTTCGTAGCGAATTCCCTTGCCCTTGTACGGTTCCGGTCCCCTGAAAGCCCTTATCTCGCTCGCGACCTGGCCCACCAGAACCTTGTCTATTCCGCCCACGACTATTCGAGTCGGAGACTCGACCGAAATCTGTATGCTGGCCGGAGGCACGAACTCAACGGGCTTCGCGAACCCGAGGAACAGAACGAGCTTCTTTCCGTCCGACTGAGCACGGTAGCCCGTGCCGACGATCTCCAACACCTTCGTGAAGCCCGTCGTCACTCCCGTGATCATGTTCGCGACCAAGGCCCTCACCGTTCCGTGAATGGCCTTCAGATCGGCGTTATCCTTCGCCGGGGTCACCGTGAGAGAGCCCTTTCCCTGAGCCACCGAGATGGCAGCAGGCACCTTCGTGAACAGCTCACCCTTCGGCCCCTTCACTTTCACCACGTCTTCCGATATCTCGACCGTAACGCCTGCCGGCACAGGCACGGGCTTCCTTCCTACTCTAGACATCTGCTCAAAACCTCCTCGTTTACCGCCTCAATCCCGATTCCTGCTCGTTTCCCGGCCCCTTTTCGCTCTCTTTCGAGGGCCGGCCACCCGCCGTCGTGTTCTCTCCCGTGGGCCGGGCGCTACCAGACTCGGCAGAGCACTTCGCCCCCTACTCCTTCCGCGCGGGCCTCCTTGTCCGTCAGAATCCCCTTGGAAGTGGAAAGAATGGCCGCCCCCATGCCACCCAACACGCGCGGGATTTTCCCCTTGTCCACGTAAGCCCGCCGGCCGGGAAGGCTGACCTTCTTGATTCCGCTTATCACGCTCTTGTTCTGCACGTCGTACTTGAGATATATGCGAAGAACTCCCTGCTTACGGTCATCGATTGTCTTGAAGTTGTTGACGTATTTCTCTCTCAGAAGCACCTTTGCTATCTCGATCTTGAGCTTCGAGGACGGTACGTCGACTTTTTTCTGCCTCGCTTTGCATGCATTCCGTATGCACGTCAGCATGTCGGCAATGGGATCGGTCACAGACATGTACTTGCCTCCGTTGCTCGTTGGCTCAACTACCAGCTCGACTTCACTACACCGGGAATCTGCCCTTGAAGAGCCAGCTCCCTGAAACAGATGCGGCAAAGACCAAACTGCCGCAGATAGGCGCGCGGTCTCCCGCAACGACGGCAACGATTGTACTTGCGAACCTTGTACTTAGGCTCTCGCTTCCACTTCTCTACAAGGGCCTTCTTAGCCACTGAACCTCCTTCGTCTCCTCCTGGCGATGCCGCTTACTTTGTCCTGAAGGGCATGTCCATCAGCTTTAGAAGCTCAAAAGCCTCCTCGTTGGTCTTTGCAGACGTCACGATGGTTATGTCCATTCCCCGGATCTTCTCGACCTTGTCGTAGTTGATTTCGGGAAAAATTATCTGCTCTGTCACACCCAGCGTGTAGTTCCCGCGACCGTCAAAGGACTTGGGAGGCAGGCCTCTGAAGTCCCGGATTCTCGGCACGGCGACGTTCACAAGCCTGTCGTAGAGCTCGTACATCCTCGCTCCACGGAGCGTGACGCTGCACCCTATCGGCACCCCGGCTCGCAGCTTGAAATTTGCGATCGATTTCTTTGCTCGTCTTATCGCAGGCTTCTGACCCGTGATCGTCGCCATGTCGGCGACAGCGGCGTCCATCAGTTTGATGTTCAGAAGAGAATCTCCGACTCCCATGTTCACGACGATCTTCACCAGCTTGGGAACCTGCATTCTGTTCTTGTATCCGAACTTCTTCATGAGAAGGGGAACCACGTCGCTCTCGTATTTCGTCTTCAGCCTCGGAACCATATGTTACTCCGTTGAACTCCTCATCGTGCTCGAGGTTGTCCCATTCACTCGAGGCGTCACGCCCAGAGACCCTAGGCCCTCGGCACCATCTCGCCGCAACTCTTGCACACTCGAACCCTTGAGCCGTCGCTCAATTGCTTGACCCCGACTCGCACCCCCGTGTCACACTTCGGGCAAAGCAGCAGGACGTTCGACACGTGTACGGGAGCCTCCTTCTCCACCACACCACCTCGTACCCTGGTGCGCGTCGGCCGCGTGTGCCTCTTGACAAAGTTAATCTTCTCCACTATCACGCGTGACTTCTTGGGAAACACCTTCAGGACCTTCCCCGTCTTTCCCCTGTCGTCACCCGCGATCACAACAACCGTGTCGTTCTTGCCAATTATCATGGCTTCACTCCAACCTAGATGACCTCCGGCGCGAGGGAGATTATCTTCATGAATTCCCTGTCTCTCAGTTCTCTCGCGACCGGACCGAAAATCCTCGTTCCTCTGGGTTCCTTCTGCTCGTCTATCAAAACGGCGGCGTTCTGGTCAAATCTTACGTAAGAGCCGTCCTTCCTCCTCAGCTCTTTTCGCGTTCGTATGATCACCGCCCTTGCAACCTCGCCTTTCTTAACAGCTCCGCCGGGCAGTGCGTCTTTGATGGACACCACAATTATGTCACCGATTCGACCGTACCGTCTTCGAGTGCCTCCAAGAACCTTGATGCACATCGCAACTCTGGCACCGGTGTTATCAGAAATCGTTAGCATTGTCCGCGGCTGTACCATTTCTCAACATCCCTTTTTGTCGATTGGCTCTCTTCTATTCGAGCCGCACCTTCTGTCGCCTGCGGCTCACAAAACTAGCGTGCTTGTTCCACCGTCTCCACGAACCTCCACCTCTTGAGCTTGCTGAGAGGTCGCGTCTCCACCACGCGGATGAGGTCTCCGACCTTGCACTCATTCTTGCCATCGTGGACGTGGAGCTTCTTCCTCCTGCGTATGTATTTCCCGTACGTCGGATCCTTGACGAGCCTCTGCATCTCTATCACGACCGATCTGTCGCCGCTTCTGCTCACAACGCGTCCCATCCTGGACTTTCTACTGGCTCTTTCTGTCATTACTCACCCTTTGTCTGATTTCTCCCGGATCCTTCCTCTCTCCGGCCGTCTGGGTCTCAACGGCCGCTGTCTCCTTTGTTCTCAAGAAAGTCTTCAAACGTGCCACGTCACGCCTGATCACGCGAATCCTAAGCGGATCCTCGAGCTGCTTCATGGCATTGCGGAAGCGAAGGTTGAACAGCTCTTCCTCGAACTCCTGCAGCTTGACGCTTATCTCCGCGGGGGTCATGTCACGAATGTCTTTAACTCTCAGAGGCTTCGCCATCGCTAACGTCACAGCTCCTTTCTCAGCACGAACTTCGTTCGCATCGGCAGTTTGGAGGCTCCGAGCATGAACGCTTCTCTCGCGAGCTGTTCGGGAATCCCTTCGAGCTCAAAGAGTATCCTCCCCGGCTTCACTACGGCCACCCAGTATTCGGGATTCCCTTTGCCCTTACCCATGCGCGTCTCCGCCGGCTTCACGGTCACCGGCTTGTCCGGGAAGATACGAATCCATATCTTCCCGCCACGCTTCATCTTCCTTGTGATCGCGACTCTGGCCGCTTCGATCTGCTTGTTCGTCACCCAGGCGGGCTCCATAGACTTGAGCCCGAATTGACCGAAATCCACGTCACATCCGCGAAGCGCCTTTCCCCTCATCCTTCCCCGCTGCTGCTTGCGGAATTTCACTCGCTTAGGCATCAACATGTTCAAAACTCCGTGAGAATAGCGTCACTGCGCCAGCCGCCTACGAAATCGTCCCGTCTTTCTGCGCGAATCTCTCGAGCACCTCGCCGTGGAAAACCCACACTTTCACTCCCACACAGCCGTAGGTCGTGTGAGCCGTCGAAGTGGCGTAGTCGATGTCGGCGCGCAGTGTGTGAAGGGGCACTCGCCCCTCTTTGTAGCCTTCGTGCCTGGCCATTTCTGCGCCGCCGAGCCTTCCCGAGCACAGTATCTTTATGCCCTGGGCTCCTCCTCTCATGGCCGAAGTAATGGCCCTCTTCATGGCCCTGCGATACGAGACTCGCTGCTCGAGCTGCCTCGCAATGTGCTCCGCGACAAGCTGAGCATCGACGTCGGGCTTCTTCACTTCCTCTATGTTCAAGAGAACTTCCTTCTTGGTCAGATGCTGGAGTTCGTCCTTCACCTGATCTACCTGCGCGCCTCGTCTTCCGATAACCAGGCCGGGTCTCGCTGTGCGAATGGTCACCGTTATCTTCCCGGCGGCTCTCTGTATCAGAATCTTCGAAATGCCGGCCTGCGAAAGACGCTTCTTCAGATAGCGCCGCACCATCAGGTCTTCGTGAAGAAGTTCGGGAAAATCCTTCCGGGCGAACCAGCGTGAATCCCAGGTCTTAATGATTCCCAGCCTCAAACCGATAGGATTCGTCTTCTGTCCCAATTCATCTCTCCTTTCTCGAGAGGAGCGACTACTCCCGCCCTGACACTGCGTGTGGTGTCGTGACCACAACGGTTATGTGACTCGACCTCTTCAGGATGGGAGTGGCCCTGCCAAGAGCTCTCGGGAGGTGACGCTTCATGGTCGGACCAGGCCCTACCCTTATTTCCCTTATCCTCAATGTCTCCACGTCGATCTTTCCTTCGATGTTCACCGCGTTGGAGACCGCGGCCTTCAGAAGCTTCTCGAGCACCCGGGCCGCGCCCTTGTGCGTGAACTGCAATATGCGAAGAGCCTCGTCGACGTTCCTACCCCTCACGAGCTGGCTCACATGGCCCATCTTTCTCGGTGAGATTCTCACAAATCTAGCGCTCGCTATCGCGTCCAAACCAAACCTCCATGTTCTGTTCGAGGCAGGGATTCCTGCCGGATGCCGCAGGACGATCCCCCGGGCCCCCTATTTCAAGGGAGGCACTGCCTTCTCTGCGTGCACACCGTGCCCCCTGAATATCCTGGTCGGGGCGAACTCGCCCAACTTATGGCCGACCATGTTCTCAGAGATGTAGATCGGTATGAATTTGTTGCCGTTGTGCACGGCCAGAGTGTGGCCGACGAATTCAGGCACTATCGTCGAACGCCTGGCCCAGGTCTTGATAACACGCTTCTCGCCAGTGTCGTTCATCTGCTTGATCCTCTTCTGAAGCGCTTCGCTTACGTAAGGCCCCTTCTTTATCGAGCGTGCCATTCCGATCCCTCCAGACTACTTCCTTCGCCTGACTATGAGCTTGTCCGAAAGCTTCTTCTTTCGCGTCTTGTATCCCTTGGTGGGTTTCCCCCATGGAGTGCACGGGTGCCTGCCGCCTGACGATTTTCCTTCGCCGCCGCCCAGCGGATGGTCAACCGGGTTCATGGCGACACCGCGAGTCGTGGGCCTTATCCCAAGCCAACGGCTCTTGCCGGCCTTGCCCACCACAATGTTTTCGTGGTCCAGGTTGCCCACCTGGCCCACCGTACAGCGACAGTTGAGGTGCGCCATTCGAACCTCTCCAGACGGGAGCCTCAAATGCGCGTAGTCTCCTTCCTTCGCCATCAACTGGCAGACCGCGCCGGCACCTCTGGCGAGCTGAGCACCCTTGCCTGGGATAAGCTCTACGTTGTGGACGTCCGTGCCGGGCGGAACGCCTCGCAGCGGAAGCGCGTTCCCGACCTTTATGTCCACGTTCTCGCCGGAAATGAGCACGTCTCCCACGCGCAGCCCCATCGGCGCCACTATGTATTTCTTCTCGCCGTCCGCGTAATTAAGCAGGGCAATTCTCGCGGAACGGTTCGGATCATACTCGACGGCCGCGACCTTCGCCGGGACGCCGTCCTTGTTTCTCTTGAAATCTATGATCCTGTATCGCCTCCTGTGACCCCCGCCCTTGTGCCAGCATGAGATGTGTCCCATGTTGTCTCTGCCGCCGGTCCTGCGAAGAGGCCTCACGAGGCTCTTCTCTGGCTTATCTTTTGTGATCTCCTCGAAATCGGGGAGAGTCTTGTATCTCAAAGTAGGAGTCAACGGTCTGAATTTCTTGAGTCCCATTACGATCCACCTATCTTCCTGAAACTGCGATCCGGCGATAAATCGCCAGGCCTAAACCTGTTCAAACACTTCTATGGTCTGCCCCTTCTGCAGAGTGACAACGGCCTTCTTCCAGTGAGTTCTCCGCCCCACGTGGACTCCCAACCTCTTGGTCTTCCCTTCCATTCTCATGGTCCTCACCTGGTCCACCTTGACGGAGAAAATGGTTTCGATTGCCTTCTTTATCTGGAGCTTGTTGGCACGGGGATCCACCGCGAACAGGTACTGATTGGCCCCCTGCCTCATCTGAGTGCCCTTCTCCGTGATGAGCGCTCTCCTGACTATCTGCCTCGGTCCCATCGTCATTCGGGAAACACCTCCTTGATTCTCTGGAGCGCGTCAGGCGTCAGAAGCAACCTCTCACAATCCAGAAGGACGTAGGCGTTAAGCTGGCTCGAAGGCACGGACTTGACGTACGGGATATTCCTGACCGACTTGAGAAGATTCTCGTCTCGGGAGTCCGTTACGAGGAGACACTTCTTGCCGGCCACGCCGAGCTTCGCCAGGAAGCTCGCCATCTCTTTCGCCTTCGGAGCTGCGAGCACCGGCGGCTCTATCACCATCACCGCTTCGTCGCGCGCCTTGATGGTCAACGCGGATTTGAGTGCCAAACGTCTCACCTTCTTCGGAAGCTCGTAGCTGAAATCCCGAGGCTTGGGACCAAACACAACGCCTCCCCGTACCCAGATGGGAGACGAGTTGGATCCCGCCCTTGCGCGGCCGGTTCCCTTCTGGCGCCACGGCTTGCGCCCGCTGCCGCTGACCTCGCCGCGAGACTTCGTAGAGACCGTGCCCTGTCTCCGGGCCGCAAGGAAATTCCGCACGGCCTCGTAAAGAACGTGTTCGTTCACGGTCGCTCCGAAGAGATGCTCGGGGAGCTCGGCCGTGCCCCTTTCCTCACCCTGCGCAGAAAAAACCTTCGCCGAAATCATGTACTCACTCCTGGGAATTCCGTTTCGAGCACATTCTTACTTCGAGACAGCTGTTTGGACCACCGGGGACACAGCCCTTCACCAAAAGCAGATTGCGCTCTTTGTCAATGCCTACAACCGTGAGGTTCTTCACGGTAACCCTCGCACCGCCCATTCTCCCGGGGAGCTTGCGGTTCTTCCAAACTCGTGACGGCCATGCGCTCGCCCCGATGGAGCCTGGCATCCTGTGCGTCGTGCAGCCGTGTGTCTCGTCACCGCCCGAGAAACCCCAGCGTTTTATCACGCCCTGGAATCCCTTCCCCTTGGAGGTCCCTGTAACGTCTACCTTGGCACCCGCCTGGAACATCTCCACGGTCAGGGCCGCACCAACACTGAGGTCCTTCGTCTCAGGCCCCCTCAATTCCCTCAGAAGACGCTTCGGAGAAACGCCCGCTTTCCTGAAATGCCCCAGCACGGGCTTCGTCACGTGCTTTTCCTTCTTCTCGCCGAAACCCACCTGAACTGCGTCGTAGCCTTCCTTCTCGGAAGTCTTCTTTTGAACCACGTGACAAGGACCGAGCTCGAGCACGCTTACTGGTACGACTTTCCCACTCTCGTCGAAAAGTTGCGTCATGCCCACTTTTTTCCCGATAAGCCCTGGCATTCTGCTCCCGCCTTTCCTACAGCTTTATCTCTATATCCACGCCGACAGGCAAATCCAGTTTCATCAACGCGTCGATCGTCTGGGGCGTCGACCGCACGATGTCGATCAGTCTCTTGTGGACGCGAATCTCGAACTGCTCTCTAGATTTCTTGTCTACGTGAGGCGATCTCAACACCGTGTAGATTGTCTTCTTCGTTGGAAGCGGCACGGGTCCCGAGATCATTGCCCCAGTTCTCTTGGCAGTCTGCACGATCTGATTTGCTGACTGATCCAGCATCGCGTGATCGTAGGAACGCAGCTTTATCCTTATTCTCTGGCTCGCCACTTCTCCTCCTTGGACTCTTTCAAAGCTCGTTTCGAACGGCGCGGTGGCAGCCGGCCGTTTCAGTTCCCTAGTCCAGTATTTCTGCTACGACGCCGGCGCCTACCGTGCGGCCTCCCTCTCGGATGGCAAACCGCAACTCCTTCTCCAACGCTATCGGCATCAACAACTCTATCTCCATCGTCACATTGTCCCCAGGCATCACCATCTCACGC
>JAZDPI010000279.1:0-4021 GCA_043797775.1 Candidatus Eiseniibacteriota bacterium | reverse complement strand
GGTCTCTTTCCTGGCACTCGTCGACGGAGTGCTTGGGTTCGCCGAGTTCGTAGCTGACGAATTCGAGAGAATACATCTCTCGTGGATCGGTTATCGGAAAAACGCTGCTGAAGACCTCCTGCAGGCCCTCGGGGGTTCTCTCCGGGGGGGCCTTGTCTGCTTGCAGAAACGCTCTGAACGACTCCAATTGCACGTCCAGCAAGTTGGGCAGGGGAACGCTCCACTGCTTTTCAACCTTACTGAAGTTTCTTCTTGCGTCGTGGCTTTCAGCTCTCAAGGCATTCACACCCTTCTTGGCAATAGGTCATAACCCTTCTTGCGTGATGTCACACAACAGCAGGGCAGACTACTTGATCTCTACTATCGCTCCCACTTCCTCGAGCTTCGTCTTGATGTCCTGAGCCTCGTTCTTGTTTATCTTCTCCTTCACCGGCTTCGGAGCGCCGTCCACGAGATCCTTGGCCTCCTTGAGGCCCAAGCCGGTCACGGCACGCACGACCTTGATGACCTGAATCTTCTTGTCGCCGGTGCTGTTGAGAATCACGTCAAACTCGACCTGCTCCTCCTCCGCGGGAGCCGCGGCCGCCGGCGAGGCCGCTGCGCCGGGTGCGGCCATGGCGAAGGCCGCCGGCATTGCGGCGGTCACACCGAATTTCTCTTCGAGTTTCTTCACGAGGTCATCGACCTCGAGAATCGTCATCCCCTCGAGCAAGCTGATAACTTTGTCGATGTTACTCATCTCCACCGATCCTTCCATTGTTGGGTCAGACACCGCGCCAGAGGTTTCCTCAGCGGGAAAGGTTTCCTCTGCACTCTTCTTCTTTGTTGTCACCTTCTTCTGAACGCCCTTCGGTGATGCGCTCATCGTTCACCTCCGTCATTGAGTCTTCGTCTTTCTGACCTCGTCAAGCACGCGCACCAGCTCCTTGATCTTGTAAGCCAGGACGTACACCAGCGATGCCACGGGCCTCCTGAGTGTGCCCGCGAAGTATCCCAGCAGCACATTCTTGGGAGGAAGGAGTGCAAGCCTCTGAACCTCCTTGGGCTCCAGGAGCCGTCCCTCAGCGAATCCGGACTTTATCCGTGGGAGCTCGTGCTGTCTCAAAAACTCGTTGATCACCCTGGCCGGTGCGATTTCATCCACCGCGCTGATGGCCAGGGCCGTCGGCCCGTCGAGATGTTCCGAAAGCAAACTATACCTGGTCTTCTGTGCCGCGAGCCTCGTGAGAGTGTTCTTGATCACCCTGTACTCGACTTTCGCTTCCCTGCACTTCTTGCGAAGCTCGGAGATCGAAAGAACGTCCATTCCCGTGAAGTCGGTCAGGACTATCATCTTCGCGGCCTCGATCTTCTCGGCCAGTTCAGCCACGACTTGCTGCTTCTCAGGTTTAGCCATCTCCCTGCCTCTTGTGTCTATCCCTTGTCTCTTGCGTCGCGCGTGTCTCCAACCATGCGTTCTGTCCCGCCCGCTACTTCAAGACGGCCACCAGGCTCGCCACGTCGAGTCTCACGCCCGGCCCCATCGTGGAGCTTATGCAAAGCGTCTTCATGTACTGGCCCTTCGCCGCGGCGGGCCGGTTTCTCACCAGCTCCCTCACGAAGACCATCACGTTTTCCACGATCTTCTCTTTGTCGAACGAAGCCTTGCCGATGGGGACGTGTATGTTGCCGCCCTTGTCGGTCCGGTATTCGATCTTGCCGGCCTTCAGCTCCTTCACGGCCTTCCCGATGTCAAACGTAACGGTGCCGCTCTTGGGATTGGGCATCAGCCCCTTCGGTCCCAAGATTTTCCCGAGCTTCCCCACCTCGCTCATCAGATCCGGCGTGGCAACAATCTTGTCGACGTCGAGCCAGCCTTCCTTTATCTTGGCTATGTACTCGTCGGCGCCGACAAGGTCCGCACCTGCGTCGCGCGCCTCCGTCTCCTTTTCGCCCTTCGTGAGAACAAGCACCTTCACGCTCTTTCCAATTCCGTGAGGGAGCACGACGGTGCCTCTCACCTGCTGATCGGAGTGCCGCGGATCCACACCCAACCGGGCTGCCACCTCGACGGTCTCGTCGAACTTGGCGTTCGCGTTCTTCTTCACCAAGTCCACGGCGTCCGCGAGGGAATAGTCCGTGAGTCTCTCGAAGGACTGCGCGGCGGCTTTGTATCTTTTCCCTGGCTTCATCGTCGATACCTCTCAGAGTCTAACGCGTCAGACTCACTGTCTTTCAAGGACCCTCAGAGCGCCAGGCGCCGGCGCCCCACACGCCTCACCCCTCGACTTCTATCCCCATGCTCCGGGCCGTGCCTTCTACCATGCTCATCGCCGACTCCAGGGTGGAGGCATTCAGATCGGGCATCTTGAGCTGTGCAATCTCTTTCACCTGCTCTCGAGTGACCTTGGCGACCTTCACCCTGTTGGGCTCACCTGAAGCCTTGGCAATCCCGGCGGCTCGCTTGAGCAGGATAGAGGCCGGCGGAGTCTTGGTGATGAAACTGAAGGAGCGATCCTTGTAGATCGTCACCATGACGGGGATGATCAATCCCGGCTGCCCCTGCGTCCTTGCGTTGAAGGCCTTACAGAACTCCACGATGTTCACGCCGTGCTGGCCAAGAGCGGGGCCTACCGGCGGAGCGGGAGTAGCATTGGCCGCGGGGATTTGCAGTTTTACGATCGCGCTAACGGGCTTTGCCATCTCTATTCTCCCAGGTTGACCCGTGAATCAAGCCAACTCAGCACGACAATAAAGACTCACTGCCGGCTCTGTCTGAGCTCACCGCCGAGAGCACAGCATGAGTCCTAAATTGCTTGAACCTGGAGAAAGTCAAGCTCAACTGGGGTAGCTCTCCCAAATATGCTCACCATGACCTTGACTTTCCCCCGTTCTGGATTTATCTCATCGACGACGCCGGTGAAGTCACTGAACGGCCCGTCGATCACCTTCACGTGTTCGCCTATCTTGAAGGGCACCGAGTGTGCAGCCTTCGCGACTTTGCCTTCGGCATCCAACCCCAGGACCCTTCGCATTTCCTCCTCTTTGAGCGCGATCGGATCCCTGCCGGTGCCGACGAATCCGGTAACACCGGGTATGTTTGTGACGAGGTGGCGGGTCTCGTCGGTCATTTCCATCTCAACCAGGACGTAGCTCGGATACGTTTTGCGCTTCGTGACGGTTCTCTTGCCGTCCTTCATCTCGGCGAAGTCTTCCGTGGCCACCAGAATCTGTCCAAACATCTCGGAAAGGCCTGCCGAATTGATCGCCCGTTCAAGATTTGTCTTGACCTTGTTCTCGTGACCGGAATACGTGTGAATCACAAACCAGCTTCTTATCATCGCGCGCTAGAAAATCCAGTCGAATGCGAAAATGAAGCCTCTGTCGACGATTCCGACAAAGACAGAGATCACTACGACCGAAATAATGACTACTATCGTCGAGTCCTTGAGCTCCGCCCTCGTGGGCCAGGAGACCTTGGACATTTCGTGCCGTACTTCCTTGAGGAAGGTCTTGAGTTTCTCCATCAGATTCTTCAAGTCTCTCTCCCCTATTCACCAGGCCGGGGCTGATTCTCCGAGGCATCGCCCCAAGGCCCCTTGTTTGCTGGCAGGCCTGGAGGGATTTGAACCCCCACCCCCTGGATTTGGAGTCCAGTGCTCTAGCCGTTGGAGCTACAGGCCTGTCCCATCTCCAGTCTGCGAAAAGCCGGCCCGCGAGCCGGCCTGCACGCACGCTTCTACTTCGTCTCCTTGTGCAAGGTGTGCGTTCGACAGAAGGAACAGTACTTCTTCAGCTCCAGTCTGTCCGGATGCTTGCGCTTGTCCTTCATCGACGTATAATTGCGTCTCTTACACTCGATGCAGGCGAGAGTGATCTGTTCGCGCACCTCTTACCTCAATCCAGTATTTCTGCTACGACGCCGGCGCCTACCGTGCGGCCTCCCTCTCGGATGGCAAACCGCAACTCCTTCTCCAACGCTATCGGCATCAACAACTCTATCTCCATCGTCACATTGTCCCCAGGCATCACCATCTCACGC
>JAZDPI010000239.1:0-2584 GCA_043797775.1 Candidatus Eiseniibacteriota bacterium | reverse complement strand
CCGCGTACCGGGCGCGCGGCGTGACGGCGCCACGGCTACGCGGTTTGACGATGAACGTGTCTTCATCTTCTTCTGACTCTTTCGGTTCAGTGCACCGGCCGTTTCTCCCTCTCCCACATGACGATGGAGACCAGGATTCCGACTGCGATTGCGAAGACTCCAAGTGAGAACGCACCGCTGTTGATCAGCACCAAAGGCAGTTGGTGGCCGAAGAAGATCAGCGACGCGACGATAACCCCCGTTATGGACTCGCCCGCAATGAGCCCAGAGCTGAAAAGCACGCCCGCGTGAATGCCCTGAGTGCGCGCGGCCTCACCTCTCCTTCTCAGGACCCTCGAGGCGATGAGGCTGATGAGCCCGCCGATCAGAATGGGCGTGGAGAGGCTCACGGGCAGATACACACCGACTGCCACGGGCATCACGTGCGTTCTGAAAGATGAGTTCCTGTTCTTGAGATACGTATCGAGCACGAGGAGCGCGATCCCCAGTGCGGCACCGACTGTGACCATCGTCCACGGGAGCGACCTGTCGGTGAACATGGCCTTGGCGATGCTCGCGAAAAGGGTCGCCTGAGGCGCCCTGAGAGCGGGCACCCCTTCTCTCGCCGCCACACCTATTCCGTGCGCCGAGTGGAGGACGGTCAGGATCGGCGCGATCATGAACGCGGGGAGAATCACACCGACCACTTCCCAGATTTGCTGTTTTCTCGGGGTGGCCCCGACAAGGTAACCGGTTTTCAAGTCCTGCGAGACGTCGCCGGCCGTGCACGTTGCGCAGCAGACGACTCCGGCAACGCCCAGGGCCGCGATCATCCCGTGCGAACCTGTCATCCCCAACAGGAGCAGAAGTGCAGAAGTGAAGAGAAGAGCGCAGATGGTCATTCCGGAAACGGGGTTGTTCGAGCTTCCCACCAGACCCACGATGTAGCTCGAAACCGCAACGAAAAAGAACCCGGCAACGATCATGGCCACAACCGCAACGGCGGCCGTAGCCACGTCACCTATCAGATGGTTGAAGAGGAAGAACGCCGGGATCACCGCGGCCAGTCCGATAGTGACCATCCACCTGTTCCGCAGATCCTCGTCCGTGCGAAGCACCGGCCCCGAGGAGGCCGAGCCGGCGTAGCCGAGGATCGTCTGGCGCAGTCCCTTTGCAATTCCGTGACGAACCTTGATGATGGAAGAGATGCCCCCCACGATCATCGCCCCCACGCCGATGTATCTTATCTGGCTGCTCCAGAGAGCGTCCATTGCGTCGATCAGGTCCTCGCTGCTTCCAAGGTCCCTGGAGACACCCAGGACGGGAAGTGCAATCAGCCAGGCGATGGCGCCGCCCATGAACACGAGTGCGGAGACGTTCGGCCCCACGATGAAACCGACACCGACCAGTGCGACCGACATGTCACAGCCGGCATAAACGGCCGTTCGGCCGACGGCCCACCCCTTCTGCACGGTGCCCTGAATTACGGCAAAGGCCGAGACGAAGAACTTGAATATGACGCTCAGCCCGAGCGCCGAGAACACGTACAGAACGCCGGAGCCTTTTGTCTCACCCGTGACGAGCACCTCACTGCAGGCCACGCCTTCCGGATAACGGAGCTCCTTCTCCTCCACTATGAGGGCCCGTCGCATCGGAACCATGAAGATCACGCCCAGGACTCCCCCGACCATCGCCATTATCGTGACGGGCCAGAACTTGAAGCCCGTCCAGGCCCCTGTTATGACGAGGGCAGGAATCGTGAAGATGACGCCTGCCGCAAGGGACTCGCCTGACGATGCGATAGTCTGCACGATGTTGTTCTCGAGGATCGTGCCCCTCCTCATGACCCCCTTGAGGATTCCCATAGAAATGACGGCGGCCGGGATGCTGGCTGAGACCGTCATGCCGGCGTAAAGGCCGAGGTACACGTTTGCGGCGGTCATTATGAAACCCAGCACCAACCCCAGCACCACCGCCTGAACGGTGACCTCCGCAATCTTCTTCTCGGGCGGGACGAATGGGGAGAACTTGTCATCGCTCATTCAGTTTCTCCTTTGCCGTCAGGGCTCTCGAGGGGGAACGCAAGGGCGAGCTTCTCGACGTAGCGGTCCAGGGACATAAGAAGCGCTTCTCCCGCAAGCACAGAAAACGTCGGCGTCAAGCCTCGGCTTCAAGTCTCTAACTCCCTTGAGAAATAGCATCATATGGCGGGGAGGTCAACCTGTTTCCAGGTCGGAAGGCTCTCGAGAGTCTTGCGCGGGGGTGCGCAGAGCCGGCGTCGCGGCTCAGCATTTGGGGCTAAGAGCGGACTCGACGGGTGCCGATAAGATAGACGAGGCCAAACAGGCCGGCCAAGCGGCCGAATACGCCGCTGGAGGAATCAATTCTATCACTTTCGCCCGGAAGCCTTGTGAGGTGAACCGTGTTAGGTGTCATCGAGTTTCTGAAGAGCATCGATTGGAATTCCCCTCAGGCGGCCGCACTGGGAGTCCTGCTCACTCTGCTTGCCATACTGCGCAGGTGGTTTCTGCTCGCCATCACCATTCTGGTCTTCACGCTCGCCAGAGGTCTCTGTTACCTGCAGCTCAACAGGGAGGTAATCTCC
>JAZDPI010000238.1:0-2041 GCA_043797775.1 Candidatus Eiseniibacteriota bacterium | reverse complement strand
CGTTCCAGATGGAGAAGCTGTACAACTGCCGCGAGGGGTTCACGCGCAAGGACGACACGCTCCCCGCGCGCCTGCTCAACGAGTCGACGTTTAAAGACCTGATGAAGAGCGGCGTCCCGCTCTTCGAGATGCTCGACGACTACTACAAGATCCGCGGGTACGACAGAAACGGGGTCATTTCTCAGAAGGAACTCGACCGCCTGGGGATACGGGCATAAGGGAGGCCGGCATGGCGAAGTTCTATCCGCCGTTTGAGCTCGCGTCTCATCGTCCCCAAGGCGTCCGAGCAGCTCGTCGTATACGGCAAGTTCATCCGCCGGCCGGTTCAGTTCTCCCAGCGTGACACCCTTGTAGAACAGCGCCTTGGCGACCCACTTTCTCACCTCGGGTGCCTCGTCATCCCCGAACCGTGCGACCAGTAGGTCGTAGGCGGCAAGTGCATCCTCCGGCCGGTTCAGTTGCCGCAGCACGACCCCCTTGCTGAACAGCGCCGTGGAGCCCCACTTTCTCACCTCGGGAGTCTCATCGTCCCCAAAGCGCCCGAGCAGCTCGTCCCAAGCGTCAAGTTCGTCCTCCGGCCGGTTCAGTTGCCGCAGCGTGGCACCCTTAATGAACAGAGCCTTGGCGACCCACTTTCTGACCTCAGGCATCTCATCGTCCCCAAAGCGTCCGACCAGTTCGTCGTAGGCGACAAGCGCCTGCTCGTAGTAGTGGGAGCGATTCGTGGAGTCCCTCGCCCCCATGTCATGCAGCCCCCAGGCCTGACCGTCCAGCCAGTAGAGAGTCACGCTCTTATCCCACCACGCCCGACCAGCAGAAGATAGGTGTTGGGACAGAAGCCACTGCGAGCTCGGCGAGAGATTCAGCGCTTGTTGAGCGAACCACTCTGAATCGGGAAGACCGACTTCGATGTTTCCAAGAGAAGTGGCCTGGAGAAGGAAGTCGAATCTGGGCCGAACCCATTCCCCTGCTTCGCCCTCCGCGTGGCCGTCCTTGAGCATGCGCTCCACGGCCGGCACATACTCCTCCGGTCGGCCACCGTTCTCCGCAAGCAAGGGCGGGCCGAAAACCGCGTGGAACTCCCAGTCAGGCGAAAGGCTGTTTGGAAAGCCGCTGTCCGGTCGCGTTCCGGCTTCGAGAAAACGGGAAAGTGTGAGGAAGACGGACGCGGCCAAGCCGTATGTATCGTGGTTGACCGGCCAGGTCTCCGCCAACCAGATCTTCGTGACGTCCGCGTCAAAAGAAGCTGAGTCTTCCGCGGAGAGCAGGTCCTTCCCCTTCTCGGCCATGGCCTTGGCATAGTATGCGATGGCTTCAGGATCGGCCTCACGTGGGACCACTGCATCCAGAAAGTCTTCTGCGATCTCCAATTGAATCTTTTCAGGGCTTTTCTCGCCCCTGACCTTTCCTTCAGGCAACCCCTTCCACAGGGCGCGACGCTGGTCCTCGCTCAAGGGCTCGACACGAAAGATCTCGACCTTTCCAAGCCCTACCAGCGAGTCCGGCCAGCCGGGTTTGTCATGCATCAATTCAGATCTGATGGTTCCTACAAAACGGCGGTCCCTCCTGAAGCTCTCCAAACCTGCAAACCAGTCGAGAAGGCGCTTCACCGCGTTCGAAGCATCGGTTCCTGAGTCCTCGGGTGCCAGAAACAAGGGCAAATCATCCGCGAATAGGATGGCTTTGGACGCTCCGCATTCTTCCATCCCATAGTATGTGGCGTAAACCACTTCGATCTTGTTTACATCTACCGGGATGAAGCCTTTCTCCGGACGGAGGACCACCCAGCCATACCTATCGGGGAGTGTCAGGTCGTGAATCCATTGGTAAGCGGCTCGGGTCTTTCCGCGATCTGCCGGCCCCATGAAGATGCAATTTCGCGCCCCGGGCAGAGTCCTCAGACTCGTCCACTGAGGCTTGATGTAAGGATTCTCAATGACGCTCAGCAGACCGGTTTGGCACAGATGCTCTGCGAGCTTCTGGGCCGGCACCGCCACAAGCTTGAGAGGCTTGTCTGACTTGGGCCTTGCCGGTACGGCAG
>JAZDPI010000220.1:0-3507 GCA_043797775.1 Candidatus Eiseniibacteriota bacterium | reverse complement strand
GCCACAGGACACGGGTGCCGGCGGTGGCAGTGCAGGCACCGGAGACGCGGGCCCCTACACCTGGGACGGTCCCGGATGGACAGAGTTCAGGCAGGGTGTCGCGCGGAGTGGTGCGGAAATCTCCGTTCTCTACGGCCCCGGCGACACGCGTTTCTCGCTCGGCGCGAGGGTGCAGTCGGTTCGCCCCGACAGCAGCTTCATCGACGTGGAGCGGGATGAGACGCGTCGTTTCGACGACCTTCCCGACATCATCCAGCGAGACACAGAAGAGACGGTCGTCACCGGTCTCTTCTTCCGAGTGACGCGAGAGACGCGCGACAACGTCACATATCCCCGGACGGGCTCGTTTGCCCTTCTTTCGATGGAGGCCAACAACACTGTCTCGGGCGGGGACGAGACGTTCACGAAGATGGAATTGGACGTCAGGAAGCTCAAGCACTTGGGCGGCGACGTTGTGCTTTCCGGCCGACTGAATGCGGGCCTGACCTCGAACGGCACTCCGTACTACGAACGCTTCACGCTCGGCGGCATCTACTCGATCCGGGGCTTCAGGGAATTGAGCCTCTCCCCGACCGGCGGAGATGATGGTTTCTGGCTCGCAAACTGTGAGCTGCGCTTTCCGCTGATCGAATCTGCTCAGGGCTCTCCCAGGCTTTCGGGATTGCTCTTCCTAGATGCGGGCCAGGGTTGGCAGCGCGGAAACGAGGTGTCCATTGAAAACCTGGAGTGCGCCGCGGGTTACGGCGTCAGGTTGAGACTCCCGTGGCTCGGCTCGCTCGGATTAGATGTAGGCGTGCCGTTCACGAACGGACGGATCGACGAGAGATTTCGCGTTCACGGCTCGGTGGGCTTCTCGTTTTGACGCTTCAACGGGTGGGAGTAGTGATGATGGCGACGGCGGGGTGACTCTCACGTGGTGAGAGACCTCGGTCGCAGTGAAACGCTTCAACGGGTGGGAGTAGTGACGACTTTCAAGAGCAAGACGTTTGCGATCTTGAGCACGTTCCTTCTGGCGTGGGTGGTACCGATGGCCGGGCCATCGGCAGCCTTGGCCGAAAAGGAGGAACCTCCCACCATCACGCAGATGAATCTCTACGTCGAGGAAGGCCTCCTCACCGTTGACATCTCTGCGAGAGGCCTCCTCTCGGAACGAGTGGTCGGCACCGTGCAAAGCGGTCTTCCGGCCGTCCTGGAGCTGTTCTTCGACCTGACAGAGTCGGACAGGAAGACCGTTGTTCAGAAGGGTGCGCGTTCCTACTCGCTCAAGTACGACGTGTGGGACGACGTCTATTCGGTCGCGGGACAAGATTCCACCACGCGCCTGCCGACTTTCGAGGCCATGCGCTTCTTCGTGGAGCACATGAAGAGCATTCGGCTCGTGCCCGTGTCGAGGATGCTTTCCGATCGTTCGTACTTCGTCGAGATGAGCGTTGCCGTGAGCCCGCTTCAAGGAACGGAGAGGAGAAAGGTGGACGGCTGGATAAAGGAAAACGTGCGCAAAGAGGGGGAGGGCCCCTGGCACGAACAACTGCTGAACGTGAGCGATCTAATCACGCATTTCCTCTCCAGGGAGAAGGACTCCGCGAAGAGAAGCCGATTGTTCCGCTCGACCGTGTTCAGACCGGGACTTCTCCCCGTGCGCGACAAGGAGGGAGGCTGATGTCGATTAGATTCCGCCTCGCCGCCACGTGCATCGTCGTCGCACTCCTGCCGGCGATACCGCTTTCCATTTTGGTGAGCAGTCTTCTCGAGAAAAGCTTCAAACTGGGGCTGAGCGAGACGATCGAGGGTGCCATGGACAGCGGAATCGCGGTGTCGCGAATGCACCTCGAGGGGATACGGGGAGCGTTTGAGAGCGAGGTGGAGAGGGCGGTCGCGGCACAGACGTCATCGAGGACCCTGCCGGCCGAGGGGCTCGATTCTGCGCGCGTCGCGCGAGTCCTGGCGGAAGTTCTCGTCTCGCGCGAGATAGACGGTTTCATATTGGGGAGAACCATACAGCGCGGGGAGGAAGTGCGGGCCGGGGTGGCTCCGCACGCCTCCGCTCGAGACACAGTCGCTCCAGCGGCCGCATCTGCGCATCGTTCCTCCGCGCTTCCGCCTGAGCTGGGCCCCTATTCGGCCATCCCTGCGTTCGCGGCGATTACCGGCGGCGCGGCCGTCGTCGAGCGACCTGCTTCGCCGGCCGGGGCCGGCCGCACGGCGGACACCGAACGCACGGCACCCCAGGCCGATGCCGGACGAGCCACACCTTCGACGGGCGCCGCCCGCGCCGTCCGCATTCCCGATGTCACGTTCTACGAGACCGAAAACAGAACCGTGGAGCTTGCGCTGTGGTCTCCGCCGGGGAGCGCCACTTCGCTACTCCTGTACAAGAGAATCGACCCTGAGTTCGTCGCTCACGCAGATCGCCTCCTCTCAGGGCGACAGCTCTTTGCCCAGCTTCGCTTGGCACAGGGCAAGCTAAACCGCAGCTTCTTCTACCCGTTCATCTTCATATACGCGGTCATTCTGCTTCTCTCTCTTGGTTTCGCCTTCCTGATGTCGGAGCGGCTGATCGCGCCCATCAGGCGACTCGTGGCGGCCACGTCGGCAGTGGCGGCGGGCGACTGGCGCGTTCAATTGAAGGAAGGGGGTGGGGGAGAAATCGGTCGTCTCGTCGAGAGCTTCAATCGAATGGTGAGCCGTCTCGATGCGCAAAGGCGCAGACTCATCGACCTCGAAAAGATGGCTTCCTGGCGCGAGATGGCGCGCCACCTCGCGCACGAAATCAAAAACCCACTCCTGCCGATAAGGCTAACCGTGCAGGAGATGAAAGACCAGTACACGGGCGGCGACGAACGCTACGGCGCGCTCCTCTCAGAATCGGTGCGGGTCGTGGAGAACGAGCTCAACCACCTGCAGAGACTCGTGAAGGAATTCTCTTCCTTCGCCAGGATGCCGGGACTTTCGCTCGCATCCGGTTCGATAGAGCAACTCGTCAGAGACGTGGCAAGGCTATACACGCAGGTCGAGGTTTCCGTCGAAGCGGGGCAGGGTGTGCCCGAGTCGCGCTTCGATCCGGATCAGATGAGACGCGTCTTCGTCAATCTCTTCGATAACTCGCTCTCCATGTTTCCGGAGGTACACAAAGGCAGAATCCAGATTCGGATCAGGAGCGATGGCGACAGCGTCGCAATCGACTTCGCCGACAACGGGCCCGGGATTCCGGCTGAGAATATGGCGAAGGTCTTTGAGCCCTACTTTTCCACGAGGAAGGGTGGTGGCGGTCTTGGGCTTGCGATAGTGAAGAACATCATCCTGCTCCACGAGGGGACGATCGAGGCGTGCACCCACGAGACGGGAGGCGCACTGTTTACCATCACGCTCCCGATCGCGGGGCCGTCGGTGGTGGCGCACGGTGTGGAGAATGCCGGTTGTGACGCGCGCCACGAGGCTGGAGGCGCTTCGCCCGCCGCGAGGCCGCCTGCGCCCGACCGACCCAGGGAGTCGCGGGATGAACGCTGC